>JAZKYW010000116.1:0-14113 GCA_045612325.1 Candidatus Limiplasma sp.
AGGTATTCCGCGGCTATGCGGATTACACGCTGGATATTGCCGAGTACCGCAAAGCCAAGGACGAGCTGTTCAAACGCGTTTGCGGCTAAAGCACAAAGCGCCCCGACATTTGCGTCGGGGCGCTTTGCTATGCGGCGGGAAAAAACAAAAATCAAAAAGAGCGCCAAATGGCGCTCTTTTGAATGGCTTATTCCATGTTGAAACGCTTCTTGAAGCGGTCAACGCGTCCGCCGGTATCGACCAGCTTCTGCTTGCCGGTGAAGAAGGGGTGGCACTTGGAGCAAATTTCAACCTTCAGCTCGCCCTTCACGGAACCCGTCTCAAACGTCTCACCGCATACGCAACGGACGATGGACTTGCCATATTTGGGATGGATCTTTTCTTTCACGCACTCTCACCTCTTTTGCGCATGCTGTGGGTTCAGTTAAAACCGCACGAATGATTATAGCATAGTCAATATCGTTTTGCAAGGCTTTTTTTTAAGAGTTGAGATGTTTTCTCAATTCTGTGCGCCGACATAGGTGATGCGCTTGTCAAAGGCCAGAATGCAGCTGAAAATGGCGCCGAGGAAAATAAGGCCGACTGCAAAGCCGCCGCCCTGACCGAAAGCGCCGGCAAGCTTGACGTTGCACAGAATGCTGAGCACGATGCCTGCAATAATGCCCGCAAGCAGCAACAGCACGGCGGGGATGACCAGCAGGTACATTTCGCTCAAAATGCCGACAAACAGCAGGATGTAACCCAGCAGGATTCCGGCAGCAGCGCCCATCACACCCCAGAAAGCGCCGGGCTTCCAGGCGATTTTGAACATGGTGTAGCTGTTGTACAGGGGGATGAGTGCCTTCCAGCCTTTTTCACCGGCCTTTTCAAAAATCATCCACATGGCAACGATGCTGAGAATGGCAACGCCGAAGCTGATGAGGCTGGAGAGAAGAGAAACGATGGCGTCCACGGCGTTGCCCAGAGCATAAGCGTCCGAGTAGGCTGCGCTGGCGGCGTAGGTAGAGCACAAAACAAAATCAAACATCAGATTTTTTCCTCCTTTGCAGGTGCGGGACATAACGTGTTCAGTTTAGCGCAGCGGGGCAGGATTGTCAATGTTTGTAAGCCCAAGCCTGCGTTTGTTGACACGTCCGCGCGCGATACTGTATAATGAAGCAAATCTTTTATGGGAGGATATCCGACCATGCGCAGGACGTTTGTACCATCCCGCAGTCGTTTGTTCAGCGTGTTTTTTGTTTTGCTGATGATGCTGGCGGCTTTTGGCTTTGCACAGGCTGAAAATGCGGATTTCAACGATCAGATCATCATCACCGAAGCACAGAGCAACAACGATACCGATTGGACGCTGGGATTCCACGATTACATCGAGGTGTACAACGCCGGTGATACCACGGTCAAGCTTTCCCAGTACTTCCTCTCCCGCAGTCAGGCGGAGCCGTTTGCCTGCCATATGCCCGCCGTAGAGCTTGCGCCCGGCGAATATGCGCTGCTGATTTGCGATATCGACCTGTTGGATATGCGCCTGCCCAAGGAGGGCTGTGAGCTGTTCCTGTTTTACCGTGACGGCACCGAATGCGATGCCGTTGAACTGCCCGCCATGGAAAACAACGTATGGCAGCGCGAGTACGGATTGACCGGTCAGCCTTCTCCCGGCTACGCCAACACCGAAGCAGGCGCCTCCGCTTACCGCGCCTCCATCCCGCATACGCTGGCCATCACCGAGGTCGTATCCTCCAACAGCAAACTGCTGCCCCTCAACGGTGAGTACAACGACCTGATCGAACTTCGCAACATGACGGATGAGACCATCCTTCTCAGTGATTACTATCTGTCCGATTCCAAAAACAATCCCTTCATGTACGAGCTGCCTGCCAAGGAGCTTGCCCCGGGCGAGTTTTTCGTGGTGCAGGCTTCGGGCAATGAATCTGACCGTGAGGCGCCTTTCAAGGTATCCGCCACGGGCGAGGCGCTCTACATCACCGACGTTAACGGCGAATGCGTGGAGGCGCTCTATGTGCCCGCGCTCATGCCCGATACTTCCTACGGCCGCTATGGCGACAGAATGTATTTCTACGCTGAGCCCACCATCGGTGAGGAAAATCCCAAGGGCTACACGGGCATCACCATCACGCCGCAGGCAAGCGTGCCCGGCGGTGTGATGAGCGCCGCTGTAGAGGTGACCCTCTCGGGTGAAGGCGAGATCTACTATACGCTTGACGGCAAGACCCCCAATGAAAAAAGCGCCCGCTACGATGGTACGCCCATCGAAGTGGGCGCAAGTACTGTACTGAGGGTGCGCGGCCTTGCGCAGGATTGTCTCTGGTCCGAAACGCGCACCTATACCTACCTGTTTGACGCTGAAAAATACGAGCTTCCCTTGCTTTGCATCAGCGCGGAGCCGGGCGCGGTTTTCGGCTCGCAGGGCATTTACACGCAGTATGAGCGCAAGAGTCTGGAGGCTTCCATCAACCTGACGCTTTTTGAGGATGGTATGGAATGCTTCACCGTGGACTGCGGCCTCAAAATCCACGGTCAGGGCAGCCGTGAACTCAAAAAGAAGAGCTTTTCCGTGCGTTTCCGCTCGGAATACGGCGAAGGAAAACTGGAATATAAGCTCTTTGATGATTCTGATGTAACGAGCTTTGACGCGCTCGTGCTGCGCTGCGGCTCAGAGGATTCGCACCGCGCGTTTCTGCGCGATGAGTTTCTCACTTCCCTCACTTCCGAGACCATGCCCGAGGTGCTTTACCAGAGCCACAAGCCCGTTAACCTGTTCATTGACGGCGAATACTTCGGCGTGTACTACATCCGCGAACGCGTGACGGATGAGTTTGCCGCTTCTCATCTGGGCGGTACGGCGGAGGATGTGGACATGGTCAAGGGCTGGTCGCACGTGGAGCACGGCGACATCAGCGACTGGAACGAGATCATGCGCTTCTGCCGCCGAAACGACCTGTCGGTTCAGGAGAACTTTGACTTTGTGGCGCAGCAGATTTCGCTGGAAGGCTTTATGGATTACTATATCGCCCGCGCCTATTCGGGCGACCGCGATTATCCCAACATCCGCCATGTGCGCAGCCGTGCGGGAGACGGACTGTGGCACATCGTCAACTTTGACCTTGACTGGGCTTTCGGCACGCAGCCTGCGGGCCTTACGCAGATGATCGGCACCGTGAGCGACAAATCCTCGCTCAATACGGTGGTCATCAACGCGCTTTTGCAAAATGCGGACTTCCGCGACCAGATGCTCAAACGCCTCAACTGGCATCTGCGCAACACCTTTGCCCCCGAGCGCGTACTTGCGCACCTTGACGCCATGACAGCGGAGCTGGAAAACGATCTGGTGTACAATTATGAGCTGTGGAACGGCACCTATGGGGGCTGGCAGGATCATATCCAGTTTCTGCGTGATTTCGTCAAAAGCGACGAAAACGACCGCGTTGCCACCATGGTGACCAATGCACGCCGCGCCTTCCGTATGACGGAAGAAGAAATGGTGTACTATTTCGGCGACCTGTACACGCCCGCAAATTAAAAAACACGCCCTGCAAATGCAGGGCGTGTTTTTTGAATCGCAATGCGATTACTTAGCTTCTTCAGCCAGCCATTCCTTAGCGGAAGCGGGGGACATGCGCTTGATGGCTTCTACAGCGTACTTGGACTCGGGGCCGCCGAAGGTGTACAGGAAATACTTGCCGCCTTCAGTCTTGTACAGGGTCTCTTCGTAGCCGTCAGCATCGCCGAAAGCGCCAACGGTGCGCTTTTCGATCAGCTCGGAAGCTTCGGTATCGTACTCGATCTTGCAAATAACTTTCTTCATTTTCAAAATCCCTTTCCTTTTTCACTGAGGACGCAAAATGCATCCCCGGTTGGTCAAATTCTGCACGGCAGGTCAAAACTGCTTGTTCAGCAGGATGTTATTTTACCATAAATGATTGGAATTGACAACACTTTTGGCAAAAAGTTGAAGTGTAGACTGGCTTTTGCTATAATGAGCCCAACATTGACAGCACGCGAGGAGTGATTTTGATGCTGTTCAGCCCCGAAGAACTGCATGCGCTTGAAGGTATCCGCCGTGAGATGGATGCCCTTGAAGGACATACCGGCTTTTATTACAAAAACCTGCGTACGGGCGCGGAGTACGGCGTGCGTGCGGATGAAAGTTTTCTCGCAGCAAGCGTGATCAAACTTCCTTTGTATCTGCATATACTGGAGCGCTGCCACGCGGGGGAGATGAGCCTTTCCCGAAAGCTTACCGTGACCGATGATGACAAGGTACCCATCTGCGGTGCGCTCACGCTGTTTACGGGCGAGTTGGAGGCGGATGTAGCTACGCTGTGCAGGCTGATGATTTCGCTCAGCGACAACACCGCCACCAATGTGCTCATCCGCCATGCAACGCTTGAAGGCGCGGCGGAGGGACTGCGCAGGATGGGACTTGAAAAAACTCACCTCAGGCGTTTGCTGTTTGACAGCAAGGCGTCACAGGCAGGCATTCAGAATGAAATTTGTCCCCGCGAGATGGGCATGCTTCTGGAAAAGCTGTATCACGGCAGCTTTGTATCCCGCTCGGTGAGTCAGATGGCGCTGGATACGCTGTTTCTTCAGCAGGTGGACCACAAGCTCAACGGCAAAATCTGCAGCGCGGTACCCATTGCCCACAAAACGGGCGAGGATGACGGTTTGAGCAACGATGTGGGCATCGTGTACGCAAAGCAGCCCTTTATCATCTGTTTTGCCGGGCATGATACCGATGTTTACGCCTGGGAGGATATCATGCGCCGCGGCACATATGCGCTGTATCGCGCAGTTGAATAAAAAGATCAAAAATTTTTTCGAAAAAAGTTTCATTTTGTGTTTCACTCCCCGATACGCCGTGTATACCATATATGCAAGCTGAAACAAAGCCTGCACCGAACAACAGAAACAATACACAGGATATAAAACAAAAATTGAGGAGGACACAAAAATGAAGTTTGTATGTAAAGTTTGCGGTTATGTTCACGAAGGTTCCGAAGCTCCCGAGAAGTGCCCCGTTTGCCGTGCCCCCCAGAGCAAGTTTGATGAGATGGCTGCCGATAAGGTTTGGGCTGCCGAGCACATCGTCGGCGTAGCCAAGGACGCTCCCGAAGAGATCAAGCAGGGCCTGCGCGAGAATTTTATGGGCGAATGCACCGAGGTCGGCATGTACCTGGCCATGGCCCGCGTTGCTCACCGTGAAGGCTATCCCGAAATCGGTCTCTACTGGGAAAAGGCTGCCTACGAAGAAGCCGGCCACGCCGCCATGTTCGCTGAGCTGCTGGGCGAGGTCGTCACCGACTCCACCAAGAAGAACCTCGAAATGCGCGTGGATGCCGAAAACGGCGCTACCCAGGGCAAGTTTGATCTGGCTCTGATGGCCAAGAAGCTCAACCTCGACGCCATCCATGACACCGTGCACGAAATGGCCCGCGACGAAGCCCGCCATGGCAAGGCTTTCGAAGGCCTGCTGAAGCGCTACTTCTCCAAGTAAGAAATCCAGTAAAATCAAGAGTTTTCAAAGGAATCACTCTGAAAAGGGTGGTTCCCTTTTTGTTGTCTCCTGTCAGAATCACCCTGCTTGGGCGTAGTTTTCGCCCCTCCTTTATGCTATTTCTATGTCACGCCAAAACCACTATGTCACGAACTTTCAAGAATCGCTGCTGCAAGAATTTCCTTCAAATGGCATGACTCAACTACTCAATAACTTGTCAGACCCACAAATCCCAAAGATACTTCTTTAGTAAATCGAACCCTGCTTCGGCTTCTGCATGGAAAATGATATGGTAAATATCTCCAGTGATTCGAATCCAATTATCATCGCCAATCTTTTTATTCCCCGTCAAATAATCAAGCAACGCATTGGGGAACTTTTGTTCCAAAGTGCTGCTGATATTTTTATTTTCATTTGCATATGTTAAAAGATCGAGGATGGAAGGTTCATCCAAATCGTCCGAAAGCCAGCATTGTTGAGCTTTTCTGAAATGGTTGATCATTTGTTGCAAAATATCACGCCATTCAGAATCACTAAACTGGATGGGAGTGCTGTAAGAACCTTGCAAATACGCATCTAGAATATTCGGTAGCAGTTCAAGCAAATAAAAGTTTAGATCAAACCAATCCCAACGGGAAAAACCGCGTTTAACTCTATCCTTTGAGTAAATTTCCAGTGTTTCCTTATCCAAGCCCGCTTTCGTTAAGTCGAGTCGATTCAATCTCAATTCCTCCATTCGCGTGATAATTGCTTCAAAATAGTGGTATTATATCATCAAAAAACACAAATATCAACAATTGGCCAAGCGCTGCTCCGGCAAGTGAAAAATCCGGCAAAATCAAGGGTTTTCAAGGGAATTGCTCTGAAAAGGGTGGTTCCCTTTTTCATGTTGTCCTGCCTTTCTGCTGCTGGTTTGGGTGTATTTTCATCCCTCCTTTATGTCATTCCTATGTCGCGCCCAAACCACTATGTCATGCTATGTCACCAACTTTGAATCGCTGCTGCTGAAAGAACTTCCTCCAAATGGCATGACCAAACCACTCAATGTCATTATAGGTGTAGCAAATTTTTCTGTCAATTTTCCTTTACAAAGAAAAAAGGGTCGCAACTTACTGCAACCCTTTAGGATCTTCATATCTTTTTTCAACAGCAGCCAACATCTCTTTCATGCCATCTACAACTGACTGAGGACTTTCAATGGTCACCATGTTCTTCAGACCAAACACCCAGCCATAGAACTGAGGACTGACAGCGATGGGGACAGTGATTCTGAAGTGCCTGTCATCAGCTTTTATGAGGGTGACTTCTCTGCCAAAGCGATCCAGCACAGTGCCAACCATGTTGTTGGGGAAGCGCATGGTGACAGATTGAAGTTCGCCACTGTACATGCCAAAGGTCTGTTTGGTGTAGTCAGAGAGCTTGAGCTTCTTGAACTCCTCCAGAACCTCAGCCTCCGCCTCTTCAACCTCCACCCCTTTCATGTGGTCAATGCGATAGACTCGCATCTTTTTGCCATCATAAGCCAGGAGGTAGTAGAAGTTGTTGTCATAGATAACTGCCCAACACCCACCCCTGAAACTTCGATGAAACAAGGGGAGCAAGGATATTCTACCACACTTCCTTGTTTCTCTCTCAACCTTGTGACTATATTATACTGGATCATGTGTCCCATAAATTGTACTTAGTTGTTGGAGACCAGCTTCAGGTAACAGCACCTAAAAAGAGGGTGGAGCAACTGCTCTGCCCTCCTTTTTTGCCCTGCGGCATCGGGTGTGGAAAAAAGTGTGGCATCATCTTCAACATGACACCTCTCAAAAGCGCCGCATATGGCTATCGCCTATGCGGTGCCGAGCCAAGGCAAGGCTTTTCAGGGAATCACCCCACAAGGGTTGGTTCTTTTTTTATCATGTTTCAATGTTGCGAAATTTCAAGAATTGCTGTTGCTCAAATTGTTCACATGGAACGAGCCGGACACAAGCGTCTGAACGTGTCCGGTATGTAGTCATTCTCTATCTCGACGGAAAATCGATGCTGTTAAGTTTATCGAAACTTTCTGAAAATGATTGCTCGGTAACGGTTTGATCTTTTCTTCTTTCCACCGGGAGCCGATTGTGCTATAATAGGCTGCGGAATCGCTGCATATGATGAAATCATTAAAGGAGAGAAGGCCGTTCTTTTCGCGCAAGGCCGAATGGAATGTTGGAGCGTTTTCTGCTCTTTTTGCAGACGGAGCTGAATGAACCCGCCATGTACGGCGTGTGGCATCTGAGCTGGCTGGCGGCGGCAGCCATTGTAAGTGCGGCATTGTACCGTGCGGGCAAAAGCCGCAGTGAAAAACAGCTGAAAACTGTGCTGCTGGTGTTTGGTCTGGTCGCGCTGACCACCGAAACGCTGAAACAGGTATCGTGGTCTTACTGCGTTGACGCGGAAACGGGCATTGCCGGCTGGGATTATCAATGGTATGCATTTCCATTCCAGCTGTGTTCCACGCCCATTTACGCAAGCCTGCTGTGCGCCTTCCTAAAAAAGGGCCGCCTGCGGGACAGCGTGATGGCATACATGGCATTCATTACCATGCTGGGCAGTGTAAGCACCATGGCAATGCCTGAGGGGTGCCTTACCGGAAATGTATTTGTCAATATCCATACCTCGTGGCTGCATTTCGGCAGCTTTGTGGTGTCCTTGTATCTGCTGACGAGCGGACACGTAAAAGGGGAAAGAGCATTTCTGATGGGCGCTTATCAGGTGTTCCTCGTATGCGTTGCGCTTGCCATGGGCATGAATCTGGCGGCGTACCATGCAGGTTTCCTGGGGGAAGAAAGCTTCAACATGTTCTACATCAGCCCCTATTTTGAGTGTGAGCTTCCCGTTTTCGTGGATATCCAGCAGCGTGCACCGTATGCGGTGTTTTTGCTCAGTTACCTGGTCGCGATAGCGCTTGGTGCGTGCATCGTTTGCGGCATTACGCGGCTATGCAGCACGAAAAAGCATACAATCAAATAAAGAAAAGCTCCTTCGGGAGCTTTTTTGTTTGCCGCAAATGTGATACAATTTTCTCAGTATCTTCAAGGAGAAAACGTATATGGAAATCAGAAAAAAGCTTGTTTTTGGCACGCTGGATGCGCCTAAAGAGCGGGAATGTATTTTCTTTACGGTGAAGTATAACCATTTTCGTGATGTGAGCACTTCCGCCGCTTTGGAATGCCGCGACCGTGAGGAAATGGCGGAATGCGAATGCGTGCTGATTTTGCCCGATACCTATACGGACAACGGCGACGAAACGCCGCTGGTGATGGCGTTTCACGGCGCGGGCGGCAGAGTATGCGCGGCGGATGACAAAACGGGCGGCGTATACTTTATGCAGCATGCCGCGGATGCAGGCTATGCCGTGATGGACGTATGCGGCTCCGAAAAGCACGGCACAACGCTCGGATGCCCCGAGCATCTGCTGGCGGCATACAAGGCGTACCGCTATGTCGTCAAACATTACAACGTGAGCGACAGGCTGCTGCTGGCAGGCTCTTCCATGGGCGGACAGTGCGCGATGAACTTTGCAAACACCTTCCCGTCTTCGGTAACGGCGGTGGGCATCTTCTGTCCGCGCCTGCATATGGACGGCGTGGAGGTGGACGGGCATTACTGCATCGGCACATGGGATAAGACCGAAGCCAAAAACGGCATCCCCGCAAGCCGAGATTTGATCAAACAAAACTATCACATTCAGGGCGATGAGTGGGATGATACCAACACCATCGGTTTCAATCCTCACCGCACGCGTTCGTTTGTCAACGCGGACGGCCTGCGCGTGACCATGCCGCCCTGTCCCATCAAGATATGGCAGGGTACGGCGGATGCGACCGTTGACCCTGTGATGGTGCAGGAATACGTGCGCAGCGTCAAACGCGGCGGCTGTTACATTGAACTGCGCATGATGGAGGGCGTGGGGCATACCATCCACCCCCTGATGGAGCAGGAGATCGTGATGTGGTTCAATCGCTTTGCCGATTGCTGAAAGGGAGCGAAACACCGTACGCAGAACGTACCGCTGCGAGGAAATGGATAAAACAGGAAACAGCCCCACGTTTGCCCTTGAAAGGGACAGCGTGGGGCTGTATTTTGTTTGTTTGCTGTGAAAACTTGCGTATTTGCATTGGGCGTAAAGCTTGCGAATCGGCGCGAGAAGTGTTAGAATAGAAGGTGGTAAATGATATAGAAGTATACTTTTGAAAATCAAGAGGTATCACCATGAGCGAGATTACCAATCTGATCGCCGAGGGCCGTAACAAGCGTCTGTATGCCACCGAAAATGCTGACGAGATCGTGGTCTATTACCGCGATGAGACCGTTGCTTTCCATGGTCTCAAGCGCGGCCGCATCATCGGCAAGGGCGAGATCAACAACCTCATTTGTGAATATATGTTCACGCTGCTTACGCAAAACGGCGTGCCCAATCATTTTATCCGCAGGGTGGACAACCGCTGCTCTTTGATCAAGCGCGTTGAGATCATCCCCTTTACGGTCACTGCGCGCAATATCGCAGCGGGCAGCCTTGCGCGCCGTCTGGGCCTGACGGACGGCACCAAACTGCGCAACCCCGTTCTTGAGTTCAATCTCAAGGATGAAGGCCTGGAGGATTCTCTGGTCAACGTTACGCACATCACCGCGCTGGACCTTGCCACCGTGGAGGAAGTGCGTCAGATCGAAATGATCAGCCGCCGCGTCAATGATATCCTTACCGAGTGCATGAGCGGCATCGGCATCGAACTGATCGACTTTAAAATGGAATTCGGCCGTTATCAGGGTCAGATCCTGCTGGCTGATGAAGTATCCCCCGACACCTGCCGTTTCTGGGATGCAACTACCCATGAACCGCTGGATCTGGACCGTTTCCGTCACGACCTGGGCGATGTGGAAGAAGCTTACCGCGAGGTGCTCCATCGCCTGACCGGCAATGTACTTAGGAACAACGAGGAGGAACGTTGAAATGGCGAGTCTTTTTTGCGGTAAGACGCTGATGATCACCGGCGGCACCGGTTCCTTCGGTGAAGCGGTGCTCAAGCGCTTTTTGAATACCGACATCGGTGAGATCCGCATTTTCAGCCGCGATGAGAAAAAGCAGGATGACATGCGTCACCGCTATCAGAGTGATAAGATCAAGTACTATATCGGTGATGTGCGCGACCTTTCCAGCGTGAAGAATGCCATCCACGGCGTGGATTTCGTGTTCCATGCCGCCGCCCTCAAGCAGGTGCCTTCCTGCGAGTTCTTCCCTCTTGAAGCTGTCAAGACCAACGTGCTTGGCACCGATAACGTACTCACCGCCGCCATCGAAGCCGGCGTTAAAAAGGTCATCTGCCTTTCTACCGATAAGGCTGCCTATCCCGTCAACGCCATGGGTACCAGCAAGGCCATGATGGAAAAGGTGTTTGTAGCCAAGTCCCGCACGGTTTCTGCCGATAAAACGCTGATCTGCGGCACCCGTTACGGCAACGTTATGTGCTCCCGCGGCTCTGTGATCCCGCTGTTTATCGACCAGATCAAAGCCGGTAAGGACCTGACCGTGACCGAGCCCAAAATGACACGCTTCATCATGAGCTTGGAAGAGGCTGTGGACCTGGTGCTGTTTGCCTTTGAAAACGCGCATACGGGCGACATCCTTGTGAAAAAGGCCAATGCCTGCACCATTGAAGTGCTGGCTCAGGCTGTGAAGGAACTGTTCCATGCCGACAACCCCATCCGTGTTATCGGCATCCGTCACGGTGAAAAGATGTATGAAACGCTGCTGACGGACGAAGAATGCGTCAATGCCATCGATATGGGCGATTTTTTCCGCGTGCCTTCCGATACGCGCGATTTGAACTACGACAAGTACTTTGTCGAGGGCAATGAGAAGCGCGCGACCATCAGCGCGTTCAACTCCGACAACTGCGGTCTGCTCGATGTGGAACAGGTGAAAGCCAAGCTGCTGGAGCTTACCTACATTCAGGAAGAACTGGCTGCGTGGGAAAACAAATGATCAAAAATGCATCTTCCGCAGCCGCGCTTTTTGAAGGCTGGCAGGAAGTGCTGATTTGGGTCGTGGTGGAAGGCGTATGCGGAAGTCTGTGGACGCTTTCCGACACACCCAAGGCTGCTCTGTGCGAAAACGGCGATTTTCTGTTTGTTGCAGGCCCGGCAGACGAGCCCGAAACAGCGGAATTGCTGAAAGCATGGCGCGAAACCGCAAAGGGTTTTCATATCATCGTACCGCGTGATGAAAGCTGCGGGCAGATGATCGAAACGCTGTTTGCGCCCCGCGTGCGCCGCACGGAACGTTATGCCTTTTACAAAGACAACACGGGTTTTGATGCGCAAAAGCTGCAAAAGCTGACAGCTGCCCTGCCGCAGGGCGTAACGGTCGTGCCGTTTGACCGCGAACTGTACGGCATGGCTATGCAGAATGACTGGTCGAGGGATTTCTGCTCGCAGTTTCGCGATGCAGAGGATTACCTGACCCGCGGAGTGGGCTATGCCGCCCTGAAGGACGGCGAACTTGTCGGAGGCGCATCCTCCTACATCCGCTGCTCCTCTGCCATCGAAATTCAGGTGGAGACCCGTCAGGATTGGCGCAGGCAAGGCATTGCAGCCGCATGCAGCGCAGCACTCATCACAGCGTGTTTGTCCAAAGGTTTGCACCCCAGCTGGGATGCAGCCAACGCCGAATCCGCCCGCCTTGCCGCAAGGCTGGGGTACCGCTCTGCGGGAACGTATGCGGCATGGTTTGTTGACGTACAAAAGTGAATGCCCAAAGGAGATGCCGGTATGCCGTTAAAATGGAAACGTATGCCCACCGCAATGGAAACCAACAGCATCACCGAAGGCGTGATCTGGAAAAACATGATCATGTTTTTCTTTCCCATTTTGCTGGGAACCTTCTTCCAGCAGCTGTATAACACCGCTGACGCCATCATCGTAGGCAAGTTTGTGGGTACGCAGGGTCTGGCTGCCGTAGGCGGCACCAGCGGTACCCTGATCAACCTCATCGTGGGCTTCTTCGTGGGCCTGTCCTCCGGCGCAACGGTGATCCTGTCGCAGTATTTCGGCGCACGCAAAATGGAGGAGATCGGCAAAACCGTTCATACCGCCATCGCGCTTGCCGTTGCGGGCGGCATTGCCATCATGGTGCTGGGCTATACGTTTGCGCCCAAGCTGCTTGAAATGATGGGCACTCCCGAGGAAGTCATGCCCGACGCGCTCAGCTACATCCGCATCTATTTTATCGGCATGATCCCCTCGCTGATTTACAACATCGGTTCCGGCCTGCTGCGTGCGGTAGGCGATTCGCGCCGTCCGCTGCTGTTCCTCATGGCGGCCTGTATGACCAACATCGTGCTGGACGTTTTGTTTGTTGCAGGCTGTGAAATGGGCGTTGCAGGCGCGGCGCTGGCGACCATCATGTCGCAGGGCGTGAGCGCTGTACTGGTGCTGCTTACGCTGTGCCGTACGCACAATGCCTACCGTCTGGAGCTTTCCAAAGTGCGTTTCCATCTGCCGATTTTGAGGGATATCGTCAAAATCGGTCTGCCGGGCGGCCTGCAGTCGGTCATGTATTCCGCTTCCAACGTGATCATTCAGGCGGGCATCAACGGCCTTGGCACGGACGTCATGGCGGCCTATACGGCCTATGGCAAGCTGGACGGCTTCTTCTGGATGATGATCAACGCCTTTGGCGTTTCGGTCACTACGTTCGTAGGTCAGAACTTCGGCGCGCGCAAGTATGACCGCATGCGCAAGAGCGTTCGTACCTGCGCTGTGATGTCCGTAAGCGCAACGCTGATTTTGAGCACGCTGCTGCTCACCTTTGGTCAGCATCTGTATCATCTGTTTACGGATGACGCGGTCGTTGTGGACTACGGCATGCAGATGCTCAGGCAGCTGGCGCCGGTCTACATTTGCTATGTGGGCATCGAGGTGTTCTCGGGTGCGCTGCGCGGTGTGGGCGATGCGCTGGTCGCTACCATCTTTACGCTCTCGGGCGTATGTGTGCTGCGCTTGATTTGGCTGCTGGTCATCGTACCGCAGCACAACACGCTGCGCATGATCCTTTTCAGCTATCCCATTACGTGGAGCATTACGTCTGCGTTGTTTATCGTATATTATCTCAAAAACGGCTGGTTCAAGCGTGCGCTGCACAGAGCCGGTCACGAGGTTATCACTCAGTAAAGAAAGGAACGAGAGAACATGAAGTGCATTCTTTCCGGTTTTGGTGCTCATCTGGACACCTCTTTGGGGTTGTTCGCGGAGCATCGCGGCACGCCTTTGTGGACGGATGGCATCGAATCTCCCAGTTTTATTGCAGTGGGGGATGGCTATCTCTTTGCCCTTACCGAAAACCGGTATTATGCCGATATATTCGCCTTCCGCAAGGATGGCATCAGCTACCGTCTTACCGATAAGCGCGGTGTTCCGGGCCGTGAACTGTGCCATTTGGTTTATTCTCCCAAGAACCGCATGCTGCTGGGCGCCTGCTATGGCACCGGTCATTTGGTCCATGCGGCCTTTGACCCCGAAAGCGGCATGTTCGGCGAGTTTGGCGCTGTGCCGCAGGAAAACAGCGAT
>JAZKYW010000117.1:0-2776 GCA_045612325.1 Candidatus Limiplasma sp.
CCTCTGGAGGCTGGCAAGGTACATGATCGCTGCGGCAAGCAGTTCCTGACCGTTACCCCCGGCGTGCGTTTTGCCGACGGCGATGTGGGCGATCAGAAGCGTGTGATGACTCCCGCCGCTGCCCGTGAGATCGGTTCCGACCTGATCGTTGTGGGCCGCCCCATCACCGCCGCTGCCGACCCCGTTGCCGCTTACAAGCGCTGCGTGGCTGAGTTCGTGGGCTGATCAACAGAAGGGAGATATACAGCAATGGAAGGTTACAAGAGAGAGTTTATTCAGTTTCTGGAAGGCGCCGGCGTGCTGAAGTTCGGTGATTTCACCGCCAAGTCCGGCCGCAAGATCCCTTATTTTGTCAACGCCGGTATGATCAAGACCGGTGACCAGATCACCAAGATGGGCGAGTTCTACGCCAAGGCCTATTTTGACAAGCTGGGCAAGAAGCAGGCTGTTCTCTACGGACCTGCCTACAAGGGCATCTCCCTGTCCATCTCTGCCGCGGTTGCCCTGAGCCGCAACGATCTTGACGTTCCCTTCTTCTTCAACCGCAAGGAAGTCAAGGACCACGGCGAGGGCGGCAGCTTTGTTGGCTACGTGCCCCAGGCCGGTGAAGAGATCGTCATCATCGAGGACGTTATCACTGCCGGTACCGCCATCCGTGAGAGCATGGAGATCCTGAGCCACGTGGAAGGCGCGAAGGTTATCGCCACCTTCATCATGGTAGACCGCAAGGAAAAGGGCCAGTCCGAAAAGGGCGCCATGCAGGAGATCGAGGAGCAGTTCGGCTTCCCCGTATACTCCGTTGTTGACGTATACGATATCATCGAGTACCTCGAAGAGGACGAGAAGAACGCTGAAAACGTTGCCCGTATCAAGAACTATCTGGCTGTGAATGGAGCAAAAGCATGAGACATCTCCTCGATATTCGCGATCTGAGCCTTGACGAAATTGACGCGCTGCTGGACCGCGCGGAGGATATCATTGCAAATCCCAAAAAGTACTGCGAGTGCATGCGCGGCAAAAAGCTTGCCACGCTGTTCTTCGAGCCCTCCACCCGTACCCGCCTCAGCTTTGAAGCGGCTATGATGGAGCTGGGCGGCAATGTTCTTGGCTTCTCTGAGGCCAAGAGCTCCTCTGCTGCCAAGGGCGAAAGCGTGGCCGATACTGTGCGTACCGTTGGTTGCTATGCCGATATCATCGCCATGCGTCATCCCCGCGAGGGCGCGCCCACTGCGGCTGCCCGCGTGTGCCCCGTGCCCATCATCAATGCGGGTGACGGCGGTCATAACCATCCCACCCAGACCCTGACCGACCTGCTCACCATCCGCCGTGAAAAGGGCCGTCTGAACAATCTGGTCATCGGTTTCTGCGGCGACCTCAAGTTTGGCCGTACCGTACACAGCCTGATCCATGCCGCTATGCGCTATGAGGGCATCAGCTTTGTCTTTATTGCCCCCAAGGAGCTGCGCGTGCCCGATTACGTGCTGGAGACCCTGCAGAAGCATAACGTAGGTTATGTGGAAGTGGAAAAGCTGGAAGAGGTCATCGGTACCCTGGACGTGCTCTACATGACCCGTGTGCAGCGTGAACGCTTCTTTAATGAAGAAGAGTATCTGCGCCTGAAGGACAGCTATATCCTTGATGTGGACAAGATGAAGCTTGCCCGTCAGGATCTTGCCGTGCTGCATCCGCTGCCCCGCGTCAATGAGATCAGCGTTAAGGTGGATGATGATCCCCGCGCCTGCTATTTCCGTCAGGTGCTTTACGGCAAGTTTGTGCGTGAGGCTCTGCTGATGAAGCTTTTGGAGGTAGAGGTATGAATATCGACAGCATCCAAAACGGCTATGTGATCGACCATATCCGCGCAGGCAACGCGATGGAGATCTATAAGTATCTGGGTCTGGATAATCTGGACTGCTCTGTTGCCATCATCCGCAATGCCAAGAGCCAGAAGAATATGGGTAAGAAGGATATCATCAAGATCGATCAGGAGATCAAGATCGATTTTGACCTGCTTGCATATATTGATCCCGGCGTCACGGTCAATATTATTCGTGACGGTAAGCTGGTGGATAAGCGCAAGCCCGAGATGCCTGCCAGGATCACCAATGTGATCAAGTGCAAAAATCCGCGCTGCATTACGCAGGTAGAGCAGGAACTGGATCAGATTTTTGTGCTTACCGATAAAGAGCAGCAGGTATACCGCTGCTATTATTGCGAAGCCCAGAGCAAGTAATTGCAAATAAACAAAGCCCGTTTGCGGTGGATTAGAAACCGCAAACGGGCTTTTTCTTTAAGAATACGGCTGCTGAGCAAAGAAAAAAGAGAGGCTTTTTCAAAAAAGTTTTTTGAAAAGCTGAGAGAAAAAAGTGAAAAAACGGGCAGAAATGCGGTTTTTGAGAAGGAAAAATGAGAAAGGACTGCAGGTGAATAAGCCCAAGATGCAAACTACATCAGGTGTATCGGCGGATAAAGTTCGTAATGTATCGAACGTTTTGAAATAGTTCGCTTGTGAATGTTTGAGTTTCGAAAAAACTTCAAAAAAATCGAAAAAACTTTTCAAAAAGGTGTTGACAACCTATAGAGAACGTGTTATTATGTACAAGCTCGCTCGAGAGCACAGCACTTGAGCGGACACCGAACCTTGAAAACGATACAGAAACAAGAAACGCAAACGACAGTCAATAACTTGAGTTTATGCTACTCGAACAGAGAAGCTTAACGGATTAAACATAAGAGTTTGATCCTGGCTCAGGACGAACGCTGGCGGCGTGCCTAA
>JAZKYW010000118.1:0-2692 GCA_045612325.1 Candidatus Limiplasma sp.
CAAAGGTTTTCACCTTAAAAAGTGTAATAGAAAACCGGTCAGTATTGCTACTGACCGGTTAAGGTTCCAAGTTTCAGGTAATTAGCCCTGAACAGGAGCACCAACGGGGCAAGCGCCAGCGCAAGCACCGCACTCAATGCACTTATCGGCATCGATAACGTACTTGCCGTCGCCCTCAGCGATGGCATCCACGGGGCATTCAGCCTGGCAAGCGCCGCAGCTGATGCATTCATCGGTGATGATGTAAGCCATGATTGCACCTCCATCAAATTCTAATCAAACATAAAGCCTGATTAGTTACTGACGTTATAGTATCACAAATGGTGTACGAATGCAAGCCTTGATATGTATATGGTTTGCTTTATTTGCTGTTGGCAGCTTTCAAAGCTTCTTCCACGGCGCGCAGCCAATCGTTGGACTGGTCAACGGGCTTCATTTCATCGCTGAGGGCTTCTGCTTCGTTTGCTTCAGCATTTGCGTTTTCTTCAGCGGCAGGCTGATTCTTGGGCTGCTTAGCACGCTTGGGACGCTTGCTTTCGGCCTTGGCTTCACTGCGGGCCTCGGGAGCGGGCTGAGGCGCGGGCTTCTGCCACTTTACCTCTTCAAGGGCAAAGGTTTTGATTTCGGAAGTATCGCCCTTGTGGATACGCACGGTAAGGGTTTCCTTCAGCACGTTGGCGTCAAGAACAATGCCCATTCCTTCGGGCGTTTCGATTTCCTTGCCAACTTTGGGCATGCGCTTGCGGGTCGCTTCGTAATGGTCCTGCTCAAACTTGAGGCAGCACATGAGACGGCCGCACACGCCGCTGATTTTGGTGGGGTTAAGGGAGAGATTCTGTTCCTTGGCCATTTTGATGCTTACAGGCTGGAAATCGCCAAGGAAGCTGCCGCAGCAGATGGGACGGCCGCAGGGGCCGAGGCCGCCGAGCATCTTGGCTTCGTCACGTACACCGATTTGCCTGAGCTCGATACGGGTGTGGAATACAGAGGCGAGGTCCTTTACCAGAGAGCGGAAGTCCACGCGACCGTTGGCGGTAAAGTAGAAAAGGATTTTCGCATTGTCAAAAGTCTGTTCAACGCCGACAAGTTTCATATCCAGCTTGTGCTCGTCGATTTTGTGCTGACAGATGCGGTAGGCTTCTTTTTCGAATTTCTCATTCTCGAGAGCATGAGCAGCGTCGGCTTCGTTGCCGATGCGAATCACACGCTTGAGAGGTGCGATGATGAGCTCGTCGTCCACTTCGCGGATACCGGTGATCACCTGACCGTATTCCATGCCGCGAGCGGTTTCAACGATGACAAAATCACCTGCAGCGGGCCAAAGAGAGCCCGGATCAAAATAATACAATTTACCGGCGTTTTTAAAACGTACGCCTACAACTGTTGCCATTTGGTATGTTCCTCCAGTAATCTGATCATCAAATGATCGATGTTTGATTGCCAGTTGACCTGACCGGCCTTTCTGCGTCGGGTTTCAAATACGGCAGAAAGAAGGGCGTTGATATCCGAAACAGGAGCATATTGTACTGCTTTTTGCCAATGGGCGGGATAATGAGCGGCAAAAGATTGATCAAGCTGAGCGGTACGAATCAGCAAAGCCTGATGAATGACCTGCTCAAGCGCTGAAAGGTAAGCATCCGCGCTGCCCTTATCTTCCTTGAGGCGGGTACTCAACTGCACGGCTACCGCATCGCTCAAAATACCAAGCGCATCCATGGCAAACTTCTGTGCCTCGCTGTCCAGTTTGCTTTCATCAAGCATTTCCAAAGCGGTACCTATATTACCGCCGCAGCGGGGCAGTACATTTTCTACAGAGGCGGGGGAATGCCCAAGCTTAAGCAAAGTAGCATGCAGATGTTCATCCGCCCAGGGCGTGAATTTAACGCGAACGCAGCGCGAGGCTATGGTACCCAGCGTGGCACTCGGCTCATGCGTCATCAGCAAAAACACGACATTGGCAATAGGCTCTTCCAGAGATTTAAGCAAGCAGTTTTGTGCCTGAGGTGTCATCTTTTCAACCGGCTCGATCAAAACGACACGGTATCCCGCACCAAAAGCATGCTGGGATACTTTTTGAATGATCTCGCGTGTGCGGTCAACGCTGATGGAACTGCTGTCTTCGGGGTAAACCTCGAGCAAATCGGGCTCATTGCCGTCCATCAGGCGTTTGCAGGCTTCGCAGCAGCCGCAGGGTTTATTTTCGGACGTACAAAACAGGGCGCTTGCCAGCACCTTTGCAAAAGTTCGTTTGCCAAGGCCGCGCGCGCCCGTCAAAAGATAGGCATGTACCGGCTGCTGCCGGAGAAACTGTTGCTTAACAACACCGAGTCCCGCGTTCAGTTTTTCAAATTGCATGAACGCGGGCATTCGGCAATCCGTTTGAAGATTTGTCAAAACAGAACCCTTTCCGGATTAGAGCTTAATGAACTGATCAACAGAGAGTACAAAGATGGTAGCGCCGCCGACGACTACTTCCACGGGATAGGGAGAGTAGGAACCGGGCATGCCCACCATGGAAGAAGAGGAGGGGGCGATCTGCTTGCGGCTCTTGCATACCTTTTCGATTACCGCCATAGCTGCGTCGAATTTCTGGTCATCTACACCCAGGAGCAGGGTGGTATTGCCGGAACGGAGGAAACCGCCGGTGGTGGCAAGCTTGGTAACGCCAAAGCCTTCATTCATCAGGTTGCCA
>JAZKYW010000119.1:0-3792 GCA_045612325.1 Candidatus Limiplasma sp.
GCTCTTCTCGCCCTCCCCGCCGATGTAGGGGATGACGTTGTCGATCATCTCGGGCCAGGTGTCAAAGGTCTTGCCGGCGCCGCTGATAGCCTGATAGGTGCAAACCATGACATTCTCGATGCCATAGCCCAGGAGGGGCCACAGGGCGGGTACGTAGCTCTGGATGGAGAAGTTGGGCTTGACGGCGATGAAGCCGACCTTGGTGCCCAGACGCTTGCGCTGCGCCTCGATGATCTTGGCGTGGTCGCCGTTGAGCTCGGGGATGAGCATGGGCACATCGGGGGTGTGGCGGTTGGCGCTGTTGTTGCTCACAACAGGCACTTCAGCCTTGGCATAGCGTTCCTCCAGCGCGCGGATCTCATCCTTTTTCATATCCACGGCGCAGAAAACAAAGTCGACCTTCTCGGCTACGGCTTCCACGTCGGAAGCGTCCAGCACGGTCAGCTTGGCGATCTCAGCGGGCACGGGACGGTCCTTGAACGCCCAGCGGCCTTCGACAGCCTCGGCGTAGGTCTTGCCGGCGCTGCGGGCGCTGGCGGCTACGCAGGTAACGTGGAACCAGGGATGATTTTCAAGCAGAAGAGCAAGGCGCTGACCAACCATGCCGGTTGCGCCGATGATGCCTACGCGGTAATTCATAAAGGGAAACCTCCAGTTCGTCGGGTGAATGGTTTTGCGGCAGGCTGCCGTAAATATCCTATGTTCATAGGTAGAAGCCTGTGACTCATGATGATACCACGGCAGAGAGGATATGTCAATGAGGACAAGGCTTGCGAGGCTGCAGCAAAAAAGCTCCGCGCCGTAAGACGCGGAGCAGTGCGCAGCTTTTGAAACCCGTTATGCAAACAGGCCGGGCAGCCACAGCGTAATGCCGGGGATGAAGGTGATCAGCAGCAGAGCCACGATCATGCACAGGTAGAAAGGCAGCATGGCCTTGACGACCTTTTCCATGGGTACCTTGGCAACAGCGGAGCCGATGAACAGCACGGAGCCGACGGGAGGCGTGAGCAGGCCGATGCCGCAGTTGAGCATGAGCATGATGCCGTAGGTGATGGGGCTGATGCCAACGGAGGTAGCGATGGGCAGCAGGATGGGGGTAGAGATAAGGATGATGGGCGCCATATCCATGACCATGCCCAGAATGAGCAGGATGAGGTTGATGAGCAGCGCGATCACGATGGGGTTGGAGCTGATGCTCATGATGGCGTTGGCAGCCAGTTCCGGCACGTGCAGCAGGGTGAGGCAGTAGCCAAAGCCCGTGGATGTGGCAATGAGGATCAGCACGATGGAAAGCGTCTTAACGCACTCATCCAGCGCATTCCACACGCCCTTCCAGTCCAGGCCCTTGTAGATGTAAACGGCAACAAACAGGGAGTACACAACAGCAACGGCAGCGGACTCGGTGGCGGTGAACAGGCCGATGACCACGCCAACGACCACGATGAGGATACAGGCAAGCGCCCAGATGGACTTGCCAAGCTGCTGAAGCAGACCCTTGATGCTGAACTTTTCACCCTTGGGGTAATTGCGCTTGACGGAGATGATGTAGGTACCAACGGCAAGGCTCAGGGCGAGCACGCCGCCGGGCAGGTAACCGGCCATGAACAGGCTGCCAACGCTGATGCCGCCGGCGGCGGTGGCGTAAAGCACCATGTTGTGGCTGGGGGGCACCAGAATGCCTTCAACAGAGGAAGCGATGGTCAAAGCGGTGGAGAAGTCATCGTCATAGCCCTGCTCTACCATCATGGGGATGAGGATGGAGCCGAGGCTGGCGGTATCGGCAGCAGCGGAGCCGGAGATGCCGCCGAAGAAGTAACTGTCCACAACGTTTACCATGCCCAGGCCGCCGCGCATCCAGCCAACGGCGGAGTTGGCCAGCGCGACCAGCTTTTCGCTGATGCCGCCGGAGCCCATCAGGCTGCCCATCGTTATAAAGAAGGGGACGGCCATCAGGCTGAAGGACCACATGCCCTTAACCAGCTGCTGGGGGATGGTGGTGAGGGGCTTGCCCATGTACATGAGGCAGAATACCGTGGAAAGGCCTACTGCGTAAGCGATCGGCACGCGCAGCAGGATCATGGCAAAGAAGCTGCCAAGAAGAATGAGGACAGCAATCGTATTGGCATCCATTATGCGGCAACCTCCTTATCTTCTTTTGCATCTTCTTTGACGAAGATGGATTTGATGTGGTTGTACAGCGCTTCCAGTTCAAAGATGAGCATGCCTGCGCCGGCGATGGGCACGGGCAGATACATCCAGAAGCGGCTCAGCCACGGCAGAGAGTCGTAGCGGGTGTTGCGAACCAGCATTTTGTAAGCGGAGTCCCAGCCGTAAACCAGCATGACATAGCCAAGTACCATGACCAGAAGGGCGCTCAGGATATCCAGAGCCAGCACCAGCTTTTTGGGCAGGAAGGGATCAAAACAGGTCATGCGGATGTGGGAGTTGGAACGGATGGCCAGCGTAGCGGAAAGCACGGCCATGTAAACCATCAGGGTAAGAACCACCTGCTCGCCCCATACGGGAGCAGGAATAAAATTGACGTAACGGCCGATGACCATGTAAATGGTTACAATGATATCGGCAATGAGCAAGACCTTGCAGATGAACATCATCGCTTTTTCAGCGACGTCATACACCGGCTTGATCTTGTCCAGAGCACGAAAGATCTTAGGCATGATCTTTCCTCCCTCTTTGCTGAAATAATAGAGAAAGAGGAGCGCAGGAGAAATTCCCACGCTCCCGGCAGATTTACATTACAAAATCTGTTTGATAGATCTTACACAGATTACTGCAGACCCACCAGAGTGGCGTACAGTTCAGCCTGATCGGCGGTGTTGGAGTCGATGACTTCCTTGCAAGCCTCGACCCAGGGAGCCTTGTCGGTAACTTCAACGATGGTGCAGCCTTCGGCCTTCAGCTGTTCCAGAACTTCCTGCTCAGCAGCTTCGACGATCTCGGCGTTGTAAGCCTGAGTCAGCTTGCCGGCTTCCATGATCCAGGCCTGCTGCTGCTCGGTCAGCTTGTCCCAGCCCATATCGGTGATGACCAGCTGGATGGCGCCCAGAGTGTGGCCGTCCAGAAGGAGAGTGTTGGCAACTTCCGGGAAAGCGTTGGACTTGTAGTTGGCAATGGGCTGCTCGGCAGCGTCAACAACGCCGCTCTGCAGAGCGCTGTACAGCTCGGTGAAGGAAACGGTGGTGGGGTTGGCGCCCAGGCCCTTGACCATGCCGGTCATAACGGGGTCTTCGGAAACGCGGATCTTCAGGCCCTTCAGGTCCTCAATGCCGGCGACCTCGTTCTTGAAGAAGAAGTGGCGGAAGCCCTCCTCGCCGTAGCAGATGCCGCGCAGGGGCAGGCCTACGGTCTGGGGCTCGTTGAGGAACTCAGCAGCCAGCTCGCTGTTGGCAAAGTTCCAGAAGTGCTCGCGGCCTACGAAGGTGTAGGGGATGGAGAGCAGCTTGGCCTTGTCGCAGCCGTAGCTGGTGAGGGCGAAAGCGGAGATGCGGCTGATGTCAACGGTGCCCGCGTCCATCATGATGCCGTCAAGGATCTGAGCTTCGGTGCCCAGAACGCCGGAAGCCTGAATGTCGATGATGATTTCGCCGCCGGAGAGCTCTTCAACCTTTTCCTTGAAGAACTTGGCGATGGAACCAACGATGGTGCCTTCGAGGGGGTTAACTTCGGCATAAACCAGGGTTACGGGTTCAGCCATGGCGGCGGTGCAGCCAAAGATGGTGACGAGGGCAAGGATCAAAGCAAGAAGCTTTTTCATGGGGTGTCCTCCTATTT
>JAZKYW010000120.1:0-2922 GCA_045612325.1 Candidatus Limiplasma sp.
GCCGACATCATGCACAACGGCATCTACCTCACCGGCGGCGGGAGCCTGCTCTACGGCCTTGACCAGCTCATCGCCAGCGAACTGGGCATTCCCGTGCTGCTTGCCAAGGAGCCCATGGACTGCGCTGCATCCGGCCTTGGCAACATCATCGAAAACTACGACCTGCTTCAGCAGCTCGGCCGCACCAGCTTTATCACCCAGGCCTGACACGGAGGACGCGAATGAAATTCAACACCTCTCAAAAAAACAAGAAGCATTCCGGCAGCACCCGCTTTGCCCGCAGAATGCGCCTCATCCTCATGTGGGGCGTGGTCATCGTGCTGCTGGGCCTTGCCGGCATGCACATGCTTTCGCTGATTACGGGCAACTCCCTTTTTGCCATTCCCGAGGAGATGGTCTCCGGCGCGGTAACGCCTGTGCAGGGCGTTTTCAGCCGTGCGGTGGACGGCGTGGTGGATTACCTGTACAAGCTCAAGCTGCGCTCCCGCATCGAGCTTGAGTACAACCGCCTCAAGCAGGAAAACGACCAGCTCATCTATGACGCCATGCTCGTGGAGGAACTGCAGCACAAGCTGAGCGTTTACGAAAACCTCTATGACGAGATTTCCGCCAACGAGAGCATGAATCCGCTGGTCGCCACCGTTATCGGCCGAGAAAGCGGCAACTATTTCTCGGTATTCACCATCAACAAGGGCACGAATGACGGCGTGCAGGATTACATGGCCGTCACCATGGACGGCGCGCTCATCGGTTACACCTACAATGTATCCAAGAACAGCGCGACCGTGCGTACCATCATCGACAGCGAGGCCTCTATTGCCGGCCTCATCTCCTCCTCGCGTGACCAGGGCACCGTGCGCGGTACCCTCGGCGTGGACGGCACTGCCCTGTGCCGCATGTATTACCTGCCCGAAGATAACCTGCCCCGCCCCGGCGACCTTGTTGTTACCAGCGGCGTAGGTATGTCCTTCCCCAAGGGTATCCCGATCGGTACTGTAAAAGAAAGTACCCGCGGCATGGAGAGCAACAAGCAGTTTGTTGTGATCAATCCCCAGGCGGATTTTCAGCACATCGAATACGTGATCGTGCTGCGCTATCAGCCCGAGGCTCTGGATGTTGAGGAGCGCTCCAGCAGCAACGACTCCCTCACCATCACGCCGATCGACACGCCGCTGCCCATCCCCACCATCCAGATCGGCAACGACTTCTACCAGCTGGCGCCCACGCCCGTACCCAGCGAAACGCCGCAGCCCACCACCACCGTGGGTGAGGACGGTCTGGAGATCGTGGTAACGCCCGCTCCCACGGACAACACCGCACCTTCCTACGAATACCAGATCCCCTCCGGCGCAGCGACGGATTACAGCTACGGCTTCACCTTGCCGCCCACAGCCACCCCCTCGCCCACGCCGCCCCCGCTGGATCTGTCGGTGGAGGATGACGAATGATCAGCAAATCGTTCAAGTTTATTGTGATCACGCTGCTGGCGTATCTGCTGCAGGCAACCGTCTCGCAGCGGATCGCCATCGGCGGTATCGCCCCCAACCTTGCCCTTGCGCTGGTTGCGGTCGTCTCGGTCGCACTGGGCCGCAAATACACCTTTGTGATGTCCACCACCATCGGCTACCTGCTGGAGATCATGCTGCCCTCGCTCAACTACATCAACATGATCCTCTACCCCGTATGCTGCATTCTGGGTGCAATGGCGTTTTCGGACAAGAGCGAACGCAGGCTGGAAGAACTTCGCACGCAAGGCAAAATCGTCAAGCAGACCAATCCCCACCTGCGTACGATGTACTGCGCTCTGCTGAGCATCAGCGTATTTGAATTTGTCAACCTCTTTTATACCTACCTGACCGGTGTTGCGTTCGGCGACCTGCAGTTTGGCCGCGCGATCACCGATATCCTCTATACCACCCTTCTGGCCGGGCTTCTGCAGTTTCCCGTGCGCTGGTGGCTTGGCACCTACAAGCTCAAAAAGGCGCGCTGAAACCCTTGACCCGCTCCTGATTATTTAGGAGGTGAGACCTCAACATGAACAAATTCGACCGTTCGGGCAGATCGTACAGCTTTACCTTCAGGTACTGGTTTTTCATCATCATCCTGATGGCGATGTTTGCTTATCTGTTTTCAGGTATCATCCGCCTTCAGCTCGTTGACAGCGAGGATTATATTTCCACCGCTGAAAACCGCACCACCACCACCATCACCCTGCGCGGCAGCCGCGGCATGATCACCGACTCAGACGCCGTGATCCTTGCTCATGACGAAGAAGTGTACAACGTTACCTTCTACCGCGACGCTGACCAGAACAGCTCCCGCGAATATGCCGATTTTACCGAGTCCATTGTACGCGCCATCGAGATCATCGAAGCGGGCGGCAATGAACTGGCGGTGGATTTTGTCATCCAGCGCAACGAAGAGACCGGCAACTGGGAGTTCAACTTCGGCTCCGGCGTGAGCGAGTCTGTACTGCAGACCCGCGAATCCCAGTGGCGCAGCAACAACTATCTCTCCGCCACCGGTTATCCCTACGCTGAGGACTGTATGGTCAGGCTCAAGTCGCGTTTCCGCATCGTCAACAGCGATGAGGAACAGGAGCGTCTGCGTGCCGAAGCCAAAGCTGCTGACCGCAGCTATACGGAATGCCATGTGCTGGATGAAGAAACCATGCTCAAGGTCATGGCTGTATTCTCCGAAATGCAGATGAACCTGTTCAACTCCCAGCCCATCGTTATTGCCGAGGACGTGCCTTACGAGACCGTCATTCAGATCGAGACCCAGTCCATGACGCTGCCCGGCATGGAGATCACCATGGGCACCAAGCGCGTTTATCCGCGCGGCACGCTGGCTGCACAGGTCATCGGCTACATGGGCGCCATCCCCTCCACCCAGAAGTGGCTGGAACTGCAGCCCAAGGGC
>JAZKYW010000121.1:0-5230 GCA_045612325.1 Candidatus Limiplasma sp.
ATGGTGCAGTGGGCGCGCGAAAACCGCGAGTGCGCAGGTCTGGACGAGACCAGCTTCCGCTGGATCGTGGACGACGCGCTGAAGTTTGTGCAGCGCGAGGCACGCCGCGGCAACGTGTACGACGGCATCCTGATGGATCCCCCCAGCTACGGCCGCGGCCCCAACGGCGAGGTCTGGAAGCTGGAAAACGAGCTGTATCCGCTGGTTGAGCTGTGCTCCGAAGTGCTGAGCGACACGCCTCTGTTCTTCCTGATCAACGGCTACACCACCGGCTTCTGTGCCAGCGTTCTGCGCAACATTGCCGAGCGCTGCCTTTGCCCCAAGTTTGGCGGCAAGGCGGAAGCTGACGAGCTTTGCCTCAAGGTGACCAGCGGCGGCGTGCTGCCCTGCGGCACCACTGCCAGGTGGCTGCCCGATGCCTGAGATCGTCTATGAGGACAACCACCTGCTGGTTGCCGTCAAGCCTCCGAATCAGCTTACGCAGGGCGACGCCACCGGCGATGAAGCCCTGCTGGATGAGCTGAAAGGCTACATCAAGTTCAAGTATCAAAAGCCCGGTGAAGTTTACCTTGGTCTGGTGCACCGTCTCGACCGTCCTGTCGGCGGATTGGTGGCCTTTGCCCGCACCAGCAAGGCAGCTTCCCGTCTGAGCGAGCAGCTGCGCAGCCATGCCATGCACCGCGACTATCTTGCCGTGGTTGAAAACGGCGATACCCTTGCCGATGAAGGTACGCTGCATCACTGGCTCACCAAAGACGACTCCGAAATGAACGTACGCGCCGTGAAAGCAGGCACGCCTTCTTCGCAGGAGGCCAAACTGCACTACACTGTGCTTGACCGCAAGCAAGGCACCGCCCTTGTGCATGTGATACTGGAAACAGGCCGCAAACATCAGATCCGCGTGCAGTTTGCTTCCGGCGGTCACCCGCTGCGCTACGACATGCGCTACGGCAAGGGTGAGCGCGGCATGAATATCGCCCTTTGGGGCGCGATGCTCACGCTTACGCATCCCACCCAAAAACAGCCCATGACCTTTGTAAGCACACCTCGCGGCGAGGCCTACAAGCCCTATGCCGAAACCATCGACCGCTTTTTGAGCGGGAAGGGAGACCAACCGTGAGTACCCCCAATTTTTCTTTTGAAGTGCTCAAAACCTGCAAGCAGAGCGGCGCGCGTCTGGGTCTGCTGCACACGCCTCACGGCGACATCCACACCCCTGTGTACATGCCCGTAGGCACGCTGGCGACCGTCAAGGCCATGACTCCCCGTGAGATGCTGGAAATCGGCACGGAGATCATGCTCTCCAACACCTACCACCTGCATCTGCGTCCCGGCGAGGACCTTGTACGCGAAGGCGGCGGTCTGCACAAGTTCATGTCCTGGCCCAAGCCCGTTCTTACCGACAGCGGCGGATTCCAGGTATTCTCTCTGGCAGGCATCCGCAAGATCAAGGAAGAGGGCGTAACTTTCCAGAGCCATCTGGACGGCAGCCGCCGTTTCATCTCCCCCGAAGTGAGCATGGATATCCAGCACGCTCTGGGCGCGGATATCATGATGGCCTTTGACGTATGCTCCGCCTACCCCTGCGACCACGCCACCGCTGAGGAAGCCATGCACCGCACCCATCGCTGGGCTGCGCGCTGTCAGAAGCACCACAAGGATGACACGCAGGTGCTCTTCGGCATCGTACAGGGCGCATTCTTCAAAGACCTGCGCATCGAAAGTGCCAAGACCCTCCGCGATATGGATTTCTTCGGTTACGGCATCGGCGGCCTCTCCGTAGGCGAGCCCAAGCCCATCATGTATGACATGCTGGAAGCCATCATGCCCCACATGGCCACCGAGAAGCCCCGCTACCTCATGGGCGTTGGCTCTCCCGACTGTCTGGTGGAAGGCGCTCTGCGCGGTGTGGACATGTTCGACTGTGTACTGGCCACCCGTATCGCCCGCAACGGCACCTGCTTCACCAACGAGGGCCGTCTGGTCATCAAGAATGCGCAGTACGCCCACGACTGGCGCCCCATCGATGAAGAGTGCGACTGCTACGCCTGCCGCAACTTCAGCCGTGCCTACATCCGCCACCTCTTCAAGGCCGGTGAGATCACCGGCGCACGTCTGGCCAGCATCCACAACCTGCGCTTCCTGCTGCGCCTGATGGAAAAGGTTCGCCAGGCCATTCAGGAGGACCGTCTCCTCGACTTCCGCAACGAGTTCTATGCCCGTTACGACATGACCAAAAACTTCTGACCGGCTGAGCCGGTTCAGTTCCGACGAACTTGCAGCTTGCCTATGTCCGTCCCACGCGACCATGCTTGCTGCTGAGGCTTCGGAGTCTTCGCCTCTTTTCTCCGACGGTGTTGACGCTTGCCATACTCCGTCACACGCGACGAGGCTTCGCCTCCTTTCTCCGACGGTGTTGGCGCTTGCCGTACTCCGTCCCACGCGCCCATACTTGTTTTCATGGAGGTTTCCCCTATGTTTGACCGCATTGAAGTAGCCGCAGGTGTTGTGACCGACTCAGAAGGCCGCATGCTTATCTGCCGCCGCAAGGGGGCGCTGGATGGCCTGTGGGAGTTTCCCGGCGGCAAGCGTGAAAAGGGCGAAACCTTTCAGCAATGTCTGGAACGCGAGCTGATGGAGGAGCTTGAACTGCCCGTAAAAGCAGGTCATACGCTCGGCTCTGTACTGCGCCGCGAAGGTGACAAGACCATCTGGCTGGTGTTTGTAAGCGCCAAGCTGAAGCAAAGCGCCGACCTCATCCTGCACGACCACGGCAAAGCCGCATGGGTCACCCCCGAGGAAACCGCGCAGTATGAATTCTGCCCCGCAGACAGAAGTTTTTTGAACAGCTATCTGCCAACGCTGAACAAGTAAAAAAGGCTCCTGCCGAATGGTTTTTGTACCATTGGCAGGAGTTTTTCTTTTGGTTTATTTGGTATTTTTCAACTCGATGCAGATTGCATCCGTATGGACAATTGTTTCGCCTTGAATGCTGTCTATTCCGATTGGTGCAATCTTCAGCTTTGAAGGCAGCGCATTCATGACAGGCGCAAGACGGATGGTAAAGTGAACACCCTCGACATCCGTGGGTTGGTCATCCCAATAGCTTCCCATGCTAAGAACAACTTCTCCGTTTTCGTCTACTACGCACAAGCCATTGCGGATGAAAGCCAAAATTTCGTCCCTGTCTCCATAAAACCATCCGCTGACTTCACCGCCTGCATGGGTCAAGTCAAATGTATCCAGCTTCATCAAGAGATTGCCGTACTGATACTCTGTCTCAACAGGTACGGCACGCATCAGCAGTTCTTTGTTCAAATCTACAGTAAGCTCTACTTCAATGGTATCTACCAGCTCCGCCCAACCGAGTTCACGGTAGGAGTCAGCATAAACGTTCGAAGGCAGCTGCAAAGCGTTTACAGAATGACAGTGTTCAGACGGCACAAACAACCACAGTTGGCTGACGCCGCTTTGATCAGCCGTCAGGTGATCCTTGGTTTCCGTTACATCATAGCCCTCGTACTGCTTGTAATCAACCAATTCAGGCTGATTGATGGGCTTCCACACGGCAACGGATGCCTTCAGCACCATTTTTCCTTCGGGAAGATCGCCCATTCCCCGAAACTTACCGTTTTCATCGTAGAGATAGATGCTTGCGCTCTTGGTATACAGCGTGCTGCTCTGCGGCATTTCAACATCGTCTACCTGTCCGCCCAGCACAAATCCCGAGTCGCCCGCGCCATCCGTTCTGCTGTAATCGTAAGAAATTCGGTCGCCGTTCAGCCAGATACCATCCAATGTGTACAGAAGGGGCTCTTCGGTTGGATTGGCGATGGTCAGCGACGTATGCAGGGAGTGCCCGTCAAACATCCATTCATCCACCGAAAGCCGACCAAGGCTTGTACCTGCCGTTTCCTGAGGCGTTTGGATCATGTCAATCACTTCCTGAGGGGCTTGCGCCTCGTCTCCGTACAGGATAACGGCAATGTTGGAATGGACGAGCGCGACCGCCGCGCTCATAGCCAGCAGCAGAGCAAATACCACCGCTGCAAAGGATACAGAAATCTTCTTTTTCACTTTAGGTTGTTCTCCTCTCTCGCAGTTCATGATGCGCTGCGCAAGCCACGGATCGCCCTCAAGCCCCGAAAGGCGGTGGTCGATCGCATCACACAATTGCTCTTTCAGTGCGTCTTTACGCATTGGGAACGCTCCTTTCCAGCATGCTTTTCAGCTTTTCTCTTGCCCGTTTCAATCTTCCTGATACGGAAGACTGGCTGATGCACAGCGAATCTGCTATTTCAACAGTGGTCATTCCTTGGTAATAGTGAAGGAGAATCACTTCGCGCCATTTGATAGACAGACGCATAACAGCAAGTACCAGACTTTCTTCCTCTTCCTCAAAAGGCGTGCATGCCTCGGGTAAATCCTCTGCCGTCACACGGCGATCATGCCATTTGAACCATCCGGAACGGCGTATATCGCGGCAGGTATTCACGGCAATTTTCATCAGCCAAGACCGTTCACTGCTTTCTCCGCGAAATAAATGCAAACTTCGGTACGCTTTAAGGAAAGTATCCTGCACAGCATCCTCAGCAAGTGTTTGATCCTTCAAATAAAGGTAACAGGTGCGCAGAAGCGCGGACTGGTGCTCTTGCACCAGTTTTTCAAAATAACGATCCATTTCTGCGGCATTGTCAGGGCCCTTGACATTGCTCATGTTCCATTTCACCTCCTTGCACTTATATAGACGAAACAGCACGGTATTTTATCGTATTTTAGAAAAAATAGAAAAAAAGAACAGCACGAACTTTTGTCGCGCTGTTCTTTCTGTTTCAAAAGTTTACAGTCTTACCTTGACTTCTTCTCCATATTCAATTCGATTTCCTGCGCTGTTCAGGCTATCCATATAGGCAAGGTATTCTTCCTTGCTTGCAAACAGCGGCTTGTACTCCTTCACGATCTTCGCCGCGCGTTCCGCGCCGTTGCTCATGAGCATGTGGAGCATTGCAAGCTGCCACTTGGCGCAGGTGACACAGGCCAGTTCGGGGTCGGCGATGGTGTAATCGTTGCCGTGGCCCTTGCCTGCCGCGCCGGGGGCGTAGGGATGGACAACAGGCATGATGCAGGACAAATCGCCCATGTCGGTGCTGCCCGAGCCTACGCTGCCGCTCTGCCAGAACTCCAGCTCAGGCATGACGATTTCGGAAGCTTCTTTGGCAACGCGGATCAT
>JAZKYW010000122.1:0-4876 GCA_045612325.1 Candidatus Limiplasma sp.
GTTACATGCTTCTGAGAGCATCGATGGGGTTGAGGTTGCTGGCTTTGCGTGCGGGCGCCCAGCCGAAGATAACGCCCACGGCAAGGGAAAAGGACATGCCCAGCACGATGGCGCCGGGGGAGAATACAAAGGCAATGGCCATGATATCGCTGAGGATGACGCTCACGCCCAGACCGAGCGCCGCGCCCACAATGCCGCCAAGCAGCGAGAGAATGATGCTTTCCAGCAAAAACTGCACCTGAATGCTGCGGGGACGTGCGCCAAGCGCTTTGCGCAGGCCGATCTCGTTGGTGCGCTCGGTCACGGATACCAGCATCATGTTCATAATGCCGATGCCGCCTACCAGCAGCGCGATGCTGGCAATGCCCACCAGCAGGTTGGTCATCAGGTCCATCATGGTATCCATGACGCTTAACAGGCTTTCCATGTTGATGATGGTATAGCTGTCATCCTTGTAGTTGAAGGCAGCGTCCAGAAGTCCTTCCAGCTCGTCGGATACGGAATCGGTCATTTCGGGGTCGGAGATGTATACCTCCAAAGAGGTTACGCCGCTTACGCCGAAGATGCGCGCGTAGGTGCTGTGGGGGATGGAGAGCGAGCCGTTTTCGCCCATGGTCTGCATCTGGCTGAATACATCATCCACCGCAGGGTCAGCCAGCAGACCAACGATGGTAAAGCGCATGCCGTTGATCAGAATTTGCTGACCGATGGGGTCAACACCGCTGAAGGCTGCGGCGGCGAGGTCGCTGTCGATGAGGCAGATGCGGCTGAGGTTATCGCTGTCGGCAGGCAGGATGGGCCTGCCGCGGGCGATGGAGTCGCTTTCGCGGCGGAAGTAATCGTGGGTGTAGCCCTTGATGGTCACATCCTCGATGACGTGACCGTTGTACACAACATGCAGGGTCTGGCTCAGCGTGGGGGAGTAGCCCTCCACGTTTTCAAGGGCGGCAATGGCGTCCAGGTCGGTCTGGGAAAGGCCGCGCTTGAGCGGCGTGCCCGTTGCCTGCACGGTGAGCTTGCCCGTGCCGAGGCTTTCAAACTGGGCGGTCACTTCGCCCGTGGCGCTTTCCATCACGGTGATGAGGGCGATGATGGCCATGACGCCGATGATGATGCCCAGCACCGTCAAAGACGAGCGCATCTTGTTGCCCCAGATATTGGACAGGGACATGCGAAGGCTTTCTTTAAGCATCGTCCGCCACCCCCTCCGAAATTTCGCCGTCCAGAATGCGTACCATGCGGCTTGCATTTTGCGCGATAGCGCGGTCGTGGGTGATCATGATGATGGTGCGGCCCTCGTCGTGCAGCTCGTGGAACAGCTGCATGACCTGACGGCCCGTTTTCTGGTCGAGCGCGCCTGTGGGTTCATCCGCCAGAAGGATGGAAGGATTGGTCGCCAGCGCACGCGCGATGGCTACGCGCTGCTGCTGACCGCCCGAGAGCTGATTGGGACGGTGGTGCATCTTATCCGCAAGGCCCACGCGCTCCAGCATTTCGGCAGCGCGGGCGCGGCGTTTGGCGGGGCTCATGCCCGCGTAAATGAGGGGCAGTTCCACATTGCTCAGCGCATCCTGACGGGGAAGCAGCTGGAAGGACTGAAAAATAAAGCCGATCTCCTTGTTGCGGATGCGCGCAAGCTCGTTGGGGTCAAGGTCATCCACGCGGCGTCCGCGCAGGATGTACTCGCCGCTGGTGGGCGTATCAAGGCAGCCGATGATGTTCATCAGCGTGCTTTTGCCGCTGCCGCTTGGGCCAAGCACGCTCAAAAACTCGCCTTCGCGGATGCTCAGGTCGACGTTCTTGAGCACGGGCGACCATTCATCGCCCATGAGATAGGCCTTGCAGATATCCGTCATGCGAAAGAAGGGCTCGTTCATCACTTGACCCCCATCATTTCGCGCTGCATCTGGAAGAAACGCTCCATGTCAAAGCCCTGATAGTACACCAAGTCGCCTTCCGCAAGGCCGGAAACGATCTGGATGTTGCGCCCGTCGGACAGGCCCGTTTCCACAGGCACGGCGACCATAGCGCCTTCTGCATCGCGGCAGTAGACGTAGGGGCGGTTGTACTCGTCATAGCTGAGCGCGTCAAGGCTGAGGCTGGGTACGGAAAGCGCCTGACTGTTGAGCACGGTCACTTCCACGCTCATGCCGCTGCGTACATTGTTTACGGCGTCTACCTGCAGGGTGGCTTCGTAATAGCTGACGCCGCCTTCGCGGGTAGCCTCGCGGGAGATGCTGCTGATGACGCCGGGGATACTTTGGTCAAGCGCGTTGATGTATACAGTGCCTTCCTTGCCCTCGGTGAGCGCGCCGATGTCGTATTCATCCACATCAACGCTTACCTCGAGCATGGCGTAGTCAACGATGCGGGCGATTTGGCTGCCGGGCTGCAGGGTATCATCCGTTTCGGCATAGAGGGTCTCCACCGTGCCGTCAAAAGCGGCGTAAATACGGGTGCCGTCGGTGCCGCGCAAAAGGGCGGTGCCTTCGGTAACGATATCGCCCTCGTCAACGTATACTTCCTTGACCTTGAGGCTTTCCTTGACGGTCTGCACTTCATCGGTCACGGGGGTCAGGCTGCCCGAAAAGCTGTAGTAGGTCACGATATCGCGGCTTTGTACGGTCTCCTCGGTAAAAAGCGCCTGCGCGGCCTGCTCGCCTGCATTCAGCAGCGAAAAAACGCCGAACGCGGCTGCTCCAAGCAGCAAAACGATCCAGATCCACTTTTTGCGGCGTTTCTTTTTGGTGGGCATGTTCGCCATGAAACAGACATCTCCTTAAGATAAAAAATCTCAAAGACGGGGAATCCCCCGCCTTGTAAGTTCAAGATACCCTGTTCAAAACCGTCTGTCAATGCAACAGGCGCGAATTTACGGTTTGGACATATGATACTACCAAAAAGGCGTGCCCGAAGGCACGCTTTGGTAAGTTCAGCTGTTTTGGGTGTTGCCCGAGGGCAGCTGGGCAAGCACGATGCCGCCCATCATGAGCGCGCAGCCCATGAGCTCGCGCAGGCTCAGCGCGTCGCCGAGGATGACCCATCCCGCAAGCACCGCGAACACGCTTTCCAGCGACATCAGCAGCGAAGCAACGGTGGGCTCGGCGTCGCGCTGCGCCAGAATCTGCAGCGTGTAGCCCACGCCGCCGCTGAATACGCCCGCGTAAATGATGGGGATGAGGCAGGTTTTGACTGCCGCCCACGTGGGATTTTCAAACAGGAAGGCACCTGCAAAGCAGATGACGGTGGTGGTGAAAAACTGGATGCAGCTCATTTTGATGCACTCGGTGCGGCGGCTGAAATGGTCCACCACCAGAATGTGACCGCAGAAGCAGGCGGCGCAGAGCAGGACCATGCCATCGCCCGGCTCAATGCTCAGGCTGCCCGTCATGCACAAAAGATAGAGACCCACCACGCTCAGCACAACGGCAAGCCATACGAGCTTGCCCAGCTTGCGCCCGAAAAACAGGCCGCTCAGCGGCACCAGCACGATGTAGAGCGCGGTGATAAAGCCCGCCTTGCCCGCGCCTGTGCCAAGGCTCAGGCCGATTTGCTGGCAGATGCTGCCCAGCGCCAGCATCACGCCGCAGCATACGCCGCCGAGCACGAGCGTTTTGCGCTCTTTGGGGGACATGGTTTTCCATGCGGTGTTTGTACCCGCTTTCACGGCGCGGCGGTCACACGTCCACACAAGGGGCAGCAGCGCAAGGGCAGCCAAAAGCATGCGCGAGCCGTTAAAGGAGAGCGGCTCCAGCACATCCGCCGCCACCTCCTGTGCCGCAAAGGCGCAGCCCCAGATGGCTGCGGTGAGCAACAGCAGCAGATTGGCGCGTGTCTGAGGTTTCATGGGTCATCTTTCCCTTCTGATATATCCAGAGTGACCCGTTTACTATACCATTGGGCAGGGGCGCACGCAAGGTTTTTCTTACGCCCAATCAGTGTGCGCAGGGGTGTACAGGCGTCAAAAAACTTGATTTTTCTGCCAGCGCCCTATATAATAAACTTGGTATGCACTTTTGTTTTTTGAGCACGGAAAGGAAGTACTCCATGGGAAAGATGAAACGTTTGCTTGCGCTTTTGCTTGCTTTGATGATCGCCCTGCCCGTTTTTGCGCTGGCGGAGGATAGTGAAGAACCCGTCACCCACACCGCACGCGCCACCACAAGGCTCAAGGTGCGCCGCGCCCCCTCCGATGAGGCTTTGGGCGGCGACAGCATCGCGGCTGACAGCATGGTCTACATCATCGATTACGGCAACCTGTGGTGCAAGATCCGCACCAGCCACCTCGAGGGCTACGTCAAAACGCAGTATCTGACCGATCTGGTAGTGGTCAATCAGGCCGCGCTGGATGAGCAGGCGCAGGAGCGTGAAACGGCGGCCGTTGTGGTTGGCGAGCTGCAGCCCGGCTTTACCATGAACCGCAGCAACTTTGAGGAGAAGTACATCTCCCACACGGTGGTCTCCCGCGCCGCCATTTTTGAGGAGCCCCGCGAGAACGCCAAGGTAGCCCGCTATCTGGAGATCTACAAGCAGGTCGTGGTTGGCGAGATCAGCGGCGACTGGTGCTTTGTGTGCTACAACGGCAGCACCTACGGCTACATCCCCACCAAGCACCTGTTCAAGTGGGACCGCATCGATCCCTACGCAGGCGAGATCCCCGGGCTGGAAATTTGGAACAACCTGGTTTTTGTCAATCAGGAAGTTGATCTCTACGATATCGAGACCAACGAGCTGCTGGATACCGTCAACCCCGGCGCTGCCTTCAGCGCAGGCGACAGGGACGCGCTTGGCCGCTATCCCGTGCCCTACGACCGCACCACCGCCTACGTGACCGAAGATCAGGTGGCGTATGTGATGCCTGTTGTGCCGTGGCAGG
>JAZKYW010000123.1:0-4430 GCA_045612325.1 Candidatus Limiplasma sp.
TTTGGTTGTTGCTGTTTGGTTACATCTGTTCCATCAGCAGCTGCATCACGCTGTCGGGCATTTCAGTCAGCAGGGTGATGTAGAGCTGCATGCCATTGCTGGAGAGATTGCTGTTGAGCGCGTTGGTCTGCGCTTCGGTCATATTCATCACATTGATGGCATCAGCGGGAGTCACATTCTCCAAAGTGGCCAGTACTTCATCGGCAGCGGGCTCGCTCACGATAACAAGGCTGATGAGGGGACGGGCAGAAGCGGCAGGGCTGAGAATGGCAGTAGCGCCGCTGCGCAGATACAGTTCAAAGCTCAGGGTGTTCTTTTCGCCCGATTCTTCGCCTTCGTACGTGATCACATATTCTTCGCCGGCAACCAGCGCGCCCAGCAGACCTTCGAAGCTGCCATCGTTGGCGGCATCCAGTTCAAAGGCAAACTTAACGCTTTCGCCCTCGACTGCAATGGCAAAATCAACTTCGTGGAATACGCTGTCATCATCCGTCAGGCGGTTGTAAACACCGGCCATCTGCATCGCATTGTCTTCGCCTTCAAAGCTCATGTTCATGATGAAGTCAATGCCGACCAGCGTTTCGTCATCGCCCTGAGTGTAAGCTTCCATGATCACTTCATAGTCGACTTCTTCAAAGAGAGCCTTGACTTCCACGATCATTTCATCAAGAGTGGCTTCCATCTCCGCATCAGTGGCTTCGGGCATCTGCGCTGCAAGGGTTTCCTTGAGCAGGGTGCGCATATAGTTGCTGTCCATGAGGGGCTTCAGGTCTTCCTCATCCATCGTCATGCGATACTTGCGGTTGGCATCGTCGCGGTCAGCATTGGTGTAGGCGCCTTCCTCAACGGTCATTTCAGCAACCAGACCCTCGATATAAGCGTTCATTTCTTCATCCACAGGGAACACATTCTGCGCAGCGATGAGCTCAGCAGCAGCCTCAGCGTCAGAAGTGACAACTGCTTCCAAAGCGGCCTTCATTTCATCGGCAGTGGCGTGCAGCTCCTGCAGAAGCGCTTCATCCGTCACACCCGCTTCAGCCAGGGATACTTCCATCACCTGCACATACAGCTCGATCAACTCTTCCCAGGTGATGCAGTACACATCATCACCCAGCAGGTCGGTCTGACCGTACAGATATTCCGCATCAGCCTTCAGGCCAAGAGTAACGAGTTCCTTCTCGTTGAGCAGTACGGTCATCGCGCCGCTTTCCTCACCCGAAATAAAGCGAAGCGCCACGGTATTGAGCAGGTCGTTCACTGCCTGAGGAGCACCCAGCGAATCACCGGGAATCACCTTTACAGTGTGCTGCGTAGCCGCCATCGCGCCAAAGGGCACCATGACCAGCATCAGCATAGCCACCATCATCGCCATCCATTTACGAAACATGTCAGTTACCTCCTTTGAATCATCCGCATGGAATATTTTCCATTGCAGACATTATAACTCATTTTATGCGAAAAATCCTGCTGTGTGAAACAAAAACCGACAAATCCTTCAGGAAATGTCGGTTTTGCAGTTTCAAACATCAGCGCTTGAGCCAAACAGTCTGATTGACGATGGGCGTGTAGCTCTGGATGAGCTTGACCACCTTGGCGCTCACGTTCAGGTCCTCATAATCGTGAGGCATGGCGCGGGGCTCGCCATTCTGCTGCATGGCAATGGCCAGCTCGGCAGCCTGCTGCACGCTGTCCTGCGTGATGCCGCCGATGACCACGGTGCCCTTGTCCAGCACTTCGGGACGCTCGGTAGAGGTGCGGATCAGCACGCCGCAGAAGCCGAGCATGGCGCTTTCTTCGCTGAGAGTGCCGCTGTCGCTGAGCACCACAAGGCTGTTCATCTGCAGGTGGTTGTAATCAAAGAAGCCAAAGGGCGTGAGGCTGCGTACCAGCGGATGGAACTTGAAATCACGCTGCTTGATAAACTTCATGCTGCGGGGATGGGTGGAGTAAATGACGGGCACCTGATAGACCTCCGCCATGTGGTTGATGGCGTTCATCAGGGAGAGGAAGTTCTCCTCAAGGTCGATATTCTCCTCGCGATGGGCGCTGACAAGGATGTACTTGCCCTTTTCAAGGCCCAGACGTTCCAGCACGTCGCTCTTTTCGATGGATTCCATGTGGTTGTTGAGCACCTCGCGCATGGGAGAGCCGGTCACGAACATGGTCTTGCCATCGATGCCCTCGCTGAGCAGGTAGCGGCGGCTGTTCTCGGTGTAGGGCAGGTTGATATCGCTGATATGGTCAACGATTTTGCGGTTGATCATTTCGCTTACGTTCCAGTCCCAGCAGCGGTTGCCGGCTTCCATGTGGAAAATCGGGATCTTGAGACGCTTGGCAGAAATGGCAGACAGCGCGGAGTTGGTATCGCCCAGCACCAGCACAGCATCGGGCTTTTCCTTTACCATGACCTGATAGCTCTTGGCAATGATGTTGCCCATGGTTTCGCCAAGGTCGGAGCCTACAGCGCCCAGATAGTAATCGGGGGCGCGCAGCTGCAGTTCCTGGAAAAAGATATCGTTGAGCGCGGCATCGTAATTCTGGCCGGTGTGCACCATGATATGATCGAAATACTTGTCCGCACACTGCATCACGGCAGAGAGGCGGATGATTTCGGGACGGGTGCCCAGCACCGTCATCAGCTTCAGTTTCTTCATTGGTTTATTCCTCCTTGGCGGGTTCAACAGGCAGACGGAATGTATCGGGATTGGCGGGGTCAAACACTTCATTGGCCCACATCAGCGTGACCATATCGGTATCGCCCGTGTTTTCGATGTTGTGGGTATATCCCGGGGGGATATCCACCACCTGGAAGATATCGCCGCTCACGCGGTAGGTGATGACCGTATCTTCCTCGGGACGGCGGAAACGGATGACGCCTTCGCCGCTGAGCACGATGAATTTCTCATGCTTGGTGTGGTGCCAGTGCTCACCCTTGGTGATGTGCGGCTTGGAGATATTCACGCTCACCTGTCCGTATGCGCCCATATGGATGAGCTCAGTGAAAGAGCCGCGGTAGTCGGAATGCGTTACCGCCTGTCGGGCAAAATCATGCTCGGGCAGGAAGCTCAGATACGTGGCATACAGCTTGCGCACAAACGGGTCGGACTGGTCGGGCGCGTCAAGGCGGTCACGCATATGCGCAAAGGACTTGAGCATTTCAGCCATATCGCCCAGCAGTACGCTGTGCACAGGCTCTACGCGGCAGTAGCCGTCCTCGGTTTTGTTGGCATTGCCCTCCAGCGCACGCAGACCCTCTGCGACCACATCATCGATGTGTACAAGGTTGAGTCTGACGGAAGGGTCGTTGACCGTGATGGGCAGCCCTCTTGCAATGTTATAGCAGAAGGTAGCTACCGCGCTGTTGTAGTTGGGCTGGCTCCACTTGCCAAACACATTGGGCAGGCGGTAAAGGTACACGGGTGCGCCCGTGCGCTCACCGTACGCCTTCAGCGCTTCTTCGGCGGCAAGCTTGCTGTGACCGTAGGGATTGTCCAGCGCTGCCTGAATGGAGCCGGACATCCATACCGGGGGCTTCTTGCCTTTTTCAAGCAGCTCGGTCAGGGTAACTGTCAGGTCGCGGTTGCCCTGCATAAATTCAGCAGGGTCTTTGGGGCGGTTGACGCCCGCAAGATGAAAAACAAAATCAGCCTCCAGAGCCGCTTTTTCAAGCTCTTCCGGCGTGGTGTTCACATCAACCGGGAAAAGTGTATCCTCCGGACGCGCGTTTTTCAGCGTATGGGTCAGGTTGCGGCCCATAAACCCCTTCGCGCCCGTAATCAGAATATGCATGGCCTTTCCTCCTTGCGGTGAATCAAATTCACCTTATGAAAGTACTATACAGGAACAACACGTTCGTGTCAATGAAGCAATTTGCCTTTCTGCTTTCTTGACTCCCGTATACTTCTTCCTCTATAATACAAACAGACAAAAACAGCAAAAGGAGGTGCGTGTCCCGGTGTTTACCGCTCATATTCTGTTTGTTCTCCATCCGCCCATCACCGCCAAAACAGCAGCCGAAACCGTGGCGCGCGCCCATGCCGCTGCACTGCGTCCCATCGGCATCCGTTATGCGCTGCCTGCCGTGCTGCAGGGGACAATTGAAAACCTGCCCGAAGGCGCAGATGTGATTTACTTTAACTCCCCCGAGGGGCTTTCCGCCATTGTACCGCTTTTGACGGATGAAACGCATTTCCTGAGCGTTTCGGGCCCGCATGATTTTGAGCAGCACTGGGATAAGCATCTGCTTGCCCTGTGGCGCAGGCATGATGCGCAGACGCTTTTTACCGCCTCCATCACTGCATGTACTCCTCCTGCTCAGGAGGCGCCCGCCGTCAAAAAGCTCGTCTCCCTGCGCAAGGCTTTGCCGGAATTGCGCAAAAACCGCACGCAGAGGCGCATCGCAGGCATTCCGACCCCTGCCCCTGCACAAC
>JAZKYW010000124.1:0-4601 GCA_045612325.1 Candidatus Limiplasma sp.
AAAAAGCCACAGTTTTTTCAGATTTTCGCTGTCCATGATGACGGGCATGCGGCTGTGGTAGGGGCGCATCTGCTCATCCGCATCCTGCGTGAGCACCGCGAAGGCATCAAAGCCGCCGCTCTCAAAACCGCCGCCAAACTCGCTCCATACGCCTGCAAGGTACATCATGCCCTTCTCCCTGCCGCCTTCGGAGACAAAGGCAAACTTGTCCTTTGTCTTTGCGCCCGAAGTTGTGCGCCGCCACTCGTAAAAGCCGGTCATGGGGATGAGACAGCGCCGCTCGCGAACGGACTTCTGAAACATGGGCGTGTAGTCGCTTTTTTCGCTTCGGCTGTTGACGACTACTTTACCGCCCGACCCAAAGGGAAAGCCCCAGCGCATGGGACGCACTTTGGCTGCGCCGTTATCATTTACGATCACAGGCGCAAGCTGCGTGGGAAATACCTCACCCAGCTGCACCATGCCTGCCAGCGGATGACCGTTCATGCCCTCCATCAGTTTCATCAAACGTTCATTCTGTTCCTGAGCAATGAAATAGCGACCGCACATATCAATCCTCCGCAAGTGCGCAGGCCAGTTCACGCAGCTGCCCGCGGGTATCGGTATTCACAGCAGAACGCACGGAGACCGTATTTTCCAGCACGTTCATCTGCTGTAGCGAGGACAATATCTCCCGCATCTGCTTGCCTGCCGTAGGCGCCCAGGAACCGTTTTCCACCAGCGCGACCTTGCGATTTTTGAGCGCGTGCGCCTTGATATCATGCAGAAGCGTCTCCATCGCAGGAAAAATGCCGCTGTTATAAGTAGAAGAAAGGAACGCCAGCTTACCGAAGCGGAACGCATCGCTGAGGATATAGGAAGGATGCGTAACGGATACATCATACATCGCGATCTTTTTGACGCCCTGGGCACGCAGATCCATCGCCAAAATCTCTGCGGCGTTTGCGGTGTGCCCGTATACGGAGGCGTAGGCGATGAGCACGCCATCCTCCTCGGGCGTATAGGTGCTCCACTGCTGATACTTATCCACAAACCATGCGATGTTCTCGCGCCAGACGGGGCCGTGCAAAGGGCAGAGCATGCGGATATCCAGCGCAGCCGCCTTTTTCAGAAGCGCCTGTACGGGCGCGCCGTATTTGCCCACGATGTTGGCATAATAGCGGCGGGCGTCATCCAGCCAGTCGCGCTCAAAATCCACTTCATCGGCAAAAAGGAAGCCGCTCACAGCACCGAAAGTGCCGAATGCATCGGCGGAAAACAGGGTCTTTGTGCTGTGTTCGTAGCTGACCATCACCTCGGGCCAGTGCACCATGGGGGCCATCATAAAGGAAAACCGGTGGCTGCCCGTATCCAGTACATCGCCTTCTTTAACGGTACGGATGCGCTCATTCAGCTCAGTGCCGAAAAACTGGCTGATCAAATCTGCGGCCTTGGCGCTGGCATGAACAATCGCTTCGGGATATCGGCTGCATACACGCACAAGCGTGGCGGCGTGGTCGGGCTCCATATGCTGCACGATGATGTGATGCAGCTTTTCGCCCTGCAGTGCAGAGCTGATGTTTTCCACAAACAAGTCGCCGATGGCATTGTCGGCGGTATCCACCAGTACGTTTTCCCTGCCGCGCACCACATAGGCGTTATAGCTCACACCGCGCGGGATGGGATAGGCATTTTCAAACAGGTTGAGGCGGCGGTCATTGCCGCCCACCCAAATAATATCATCCGTCAGTTTCATGCTGCAGTTCATGGGTAAAACTCCTTTGCGAAGGGTATCTTGCAGTATTATATCCCCACTTTTCTCCCAAGTGAATCATTTATTTTGCCGCATTCCGCTTCTCTTTACAAAAATCGCCTTTCGGGGTATGATTATTCCAAAGTCTTACTGATTCAACGCCTTTTGAGCGTTTGTAGGAGGTCGCGCATGCGCATTGCACATATCAACGTATCCGCCTCGGACAGCAGCGGCCGTACTGCGGCATATCTGTGCCGCATGGTGCAGCAGGCGGGTCATAAATCCCTGCTGTGCTACTGGCGCGGGCATCCGCCGGGAGACGTGAACAGCTACCGCATCGGCAGCAAGCCCTCGGCACTGAAGCGCTCTGCCGTGCCGCCGCGCCGCATCGCTCGCTTTTTCAGCAATCTGTCGGAAGGGCTGTGGCACGGACTTGCGCCTGAGCTTCACATTTTGCACACCCGACTGTTTGACCGCGCAGGCTTTTTCGGCAGAAACGTGACCCGCAGGCTCGTTCGTCAGCTGGAGTTTTTCAAGCCCGACATCGTGCATCTGCACACGCTGCACGGCTATTATCTGCACCTGCCCACGCTGTTTGAGTATCTGAAGAAAAATGACATCCCCGTGGTATGGAGCATGCGGGATTGCTGGGCCTATACGGGCCACTGCGTATGCTACTCCACCGCCATCGGCGCGCCCAATTTGAATCCCAAGCGCAGCCGCGTCAAAACCGAGCCCCTCGGCTGCGACCGCTGGCAGCACGGCTGCGGCAAATGCGTGCAGAAGCGCTGCTATCCCTCCAGCTGGCGTATAGATAACAGCGCATCCAACTGGACGCGCAAACGCAAGCTGCTCACGGGACATGCCCACATGGTGCTGACCGCTCCTTCCAAATGGATGCGTGATGAGCTCAGCCTTTCTTTCCTGCGCTATCCCGTGTATGTGCTGCCCGACGGAGTGGATACCTCCGTCTTCCAGCCCTGTCTTTCCGGCAGCTATATGAACGAAGCCGCCAAGTCCTACGGTTTGGACCTGCGCGGCGACCGCCCCATCATTCTCAGCGCAGCCCCCATGTGGGATGACCGTCACGGCCTGGAGGACCTGAACAAGCTTGCCCATCAGCTTGGCGACGGATACAGCGTTGTAGTATCGGGCGTAACGGATGTACAGCTGGAAAAGCTGACGGATAACAAGCTCATCGCCATCCGCTATCCCGGTAACCTGAATGACCTGTGCGCGCTGTATACCGCTGCCAAAGTATACGTTTGCGCCGCGCTTGATGCTGCCTCCGCCACATCGCTGACCGAAGCCATGGCCTGCGGCACGCCCGTTGTGTGTTACGACTCCGAGGGCATTGCCGAATCCATCACCAAAGAAGCAGGCGAAGCGGTGCCCGCAGGCGATATCGCCGCGCTTGCGCAGGCCGTACAAAAACTGTGCGGCCTTTCCCTGCAGGACCATTCGCAGATCTCTCAGGTCTGCCTTGCGCACGCAGCCGCCAACAGCATGGATGAGCGCAGCACGGCCTATATGCGACTGTACGAGAAAATGCACCGTTTCAGCCCCGCCTACCAAAGCGCGTATGCGAAAGCGGCAGGAAAACACGCCCCCAGAAACGAATAATCAAAGGATATGCTTTTATGCAAAAGAAAGGAGGGTACCCATGCGCAGAGCCTTTTTGCTGGTGATGATTTTTGCCTTGCTGGTAAGCCTTACGGGCTGCAGCGTGCCGGATGCCTTCCTGACATCCGACGCCAAGCCCGACCTGCGCCTTCTGGAGCGCCCTGCCTATGAGGAGCAGCCTCCCGCCGAAGCCGTACAGGCACAGGAAAGCGCCCTGCGCATGGACCTTTGGCTGGATGCCTCTCAGGTGATGGGCGGCATCAACCAAAACACCGAAAGCATGTACCCCCACCACAGCCGCAAATACCGCGAAGGCGGTTTCCATTACCGCTACGAGGGCGAAGTGGGCCTGTATGAAAGTGTGCTGCGCTGCATGCTCGCCTCGGTGGAAGGCAGCCGCGTACGTCTTTTGCGCTACGGAAACGAACGTCTGCCCGATGCGTTTCTGATCAAGCAGGGTCTGGCGGATGCAAATACCTCCGCCGATGCGCTGCGCTCCCTGCGCCGCGACCTGCTCACCTACGCCATCGACCCCATGCCAAACCTTTTCAGCACCTTCAGCGCTGAAAAAATGGATAACAGCTTTTACACACTCGGCACGTCCAAGCTGAATCAGGTGGGCAGTATCCACGCATCGCTGCTGGAAAATCCCGCTCTTTCGCAAATGATGTCCTCCGCGCTGGATGCGCAGGTGCGCGCCATCGCCCGCAGTGAGGATGACACCCTCACCGCACTGGGCAACGACAGCGATTACCCGCTTTTGTATGCGCTGGACAATCTGGACCTGAGCCGTCTGTCCGTCATCACCTTCGACCCCGCCGCCGTGCGCAGGCTGAGCGCGGTGGATGCCGAGGGTGTTTCGCATGCGCTCATTCAGGAGCTGCTGGAACAGCGCGGCGTGTTTGACGCGGGCCTGAGCGCAGGCGTTTACGCCCTCTCGCTGGATTACATGGGGCAGATGTCCTCCTTTACCGCCGCCGACCTGACCGAGCCCCTGCTGTGGGGCCGCCTTGATTACAACATGAACACGGGCAAAACCTACGGCTCAATGGTCATGCCCCGCACGCTGCTCACGCTTGTCATTGGCACGCCCGCGCATGTAGAAAGCTTTACCCGGTCGCTCAACGCACAGTTTGAAGCCAACGAAGCGCTCAAGAGCGTGCGCGGCGAGCGCAGCTCCCGCCTCAGCTATACCGCCGATGGGCAGACCGTCACTCAGGAGCCCTTCAGCTTTGCTTACGAGTAC
>JAZKYW010000125.1:0-2072 GCA_045612325.1 Candidatus Limiplasma sp.
CAAAATCGGCATCGACCCGGGCCACCAGGCCAAGGGCAACAACGAAAAGGAGACCATCGCCCCCAACAGCAAGAAAACCAAGCCCAAGGTATCCTCCGGTACCGCCGGGGTGAAGACACGCATTCCCGAGTACAAGACCACGCTGGAGATCTCACTGAAGCTGCGGGACGAACTGGTCGAGCAGGGCGCCGAGGTTTACATGACCCGTGAAACCCACGACGTGAACATCTCCAACCAGGAGCGGGCAAAGATGATGAACGCCCTGGGGGTGGACCTGGTGCTGCGCATCCACTGCGACGGCGTGGATAACCACTCTAAACACGGTATCGCCGTGTATTGCAGCAAGTCCAACAGCATCGCCGCCGAGAGCTACCGCGCCTGCGAGGCCATATTGCCCGCCGTGTGTGCGGTCACCGGCGCGAAGAGCAACGGCATCATATCAAATGACAACTACACCGGTCAGAACTGGTCCACGGTGCCCTGCCTGATGGTGGAATGCGGCTTTGCCAGCAACCCCGAGGAGGACGTGCTGTTGAATACCGAGGACTACCAGTGGAAGCTGGCCGAGGGCCTGACCCAGGGCATCGTCGATTACATCGCCAAGCGGGATGGGAAGTAAGGGCCTGTGCAGAAATTATTCATACATTATGCTTGCCTGAATCCGCCATTGCTGCGTTGTCGTCGGTCAACGTGTAAGGTCATGCCTGTGATACCAGCTATGTTATTTTTTCACTATGCGAGGTATTTAACCCGGCGTTTAATTGACTTTTGACACCCAAACGGGTATAATGGTTCGGTAAGCCGCTCGAAACCGGCTTAAAATGTATGTTCGGAAGGTTATTAACCTACGGTTTTGAACCTCCGGCTGCTGCCAAGTTTCGGCGAGATTTTTGTATAGGAGGTGCAACGCGTGTACGCAGTCATTAAGACCGGTGGCAAGCAGTACCGTGTTCAGCAGGGCGACGTTATCTTTGTAGAGAAGCTCAACGCTCAGGCGGATGAAGCGGTTACTTTCGATGAGGTTCTGCTCGTCGGTGATGCGGACCAGGCCAAGGTCGGCACGCCCGTGGTTGAGGGCGCGAAGGTCGAAGGCAAGGTGCTGGCTCAGGTGAAGGGCAAGAAGATCGTCGTCTATAAGTACAAGGCCAAGAAGAACGAGCGCAAAAAGCAGGGCCATCGTCAGCCCTACACCAAGGTTGAGATCACGGCCATCGTCGGCTGATGAAGGGCCTTGGCAACGCCGTCACCTTTTTCCGAAGGGCCGACGGCACTCTGACGGGATATCGGGCCCAAGGGCATACGGGCTATGCCGAGGCCGGCCATGACATTGTCTGCGCCGCCGTGTCGGCGCTGACCCAGAGCACGCTCAACGGTTTGAAGGGCGTGTTGAAGGCGCCGGTGATGTTCGATATCGACGATCAGGGAGCGACTTTGGAAGCAGAATTGACGCCCGAAGCCACCGGGGAACAGGTGAAGCAGGCACAGCTGTTGCTTGTCACCCTGCTGGAAGGGCTTCAGGCCATCGAGAGGAGTTATCCTCGAAACGTTCGCATATTCTTCGAAGAACGGAGGTAAAGCACATGTTCATGATGAATCTTCAGCTCTTCGCTCACAAGAAGGGAATGGGCTCCTCCCGCAACGGCCGCGACAGCCATGCGCAGCGCCTGGGCGTGAAGCGCGCAGATGGCCAGTTCGTGCTCGCGGGCAACATTCTCGTTCGTCAGCGCGGAACGAAATTCCATCCCGGCAAGAACGTGGGCATCGGCGACGACGATACCCTGTACGCGAAGCTGGATGGCGTCGTAAAGTTCGAACGTCTGGGCAAGACCCGCAAGCAGGTCAGCATCTATCCCAAGACGGAAGTTGCGGCGGAATAATCCGATATGGATTCATGGGGCGCGTCAAAGTGATCTTTGACGCGCCCTTATACTAATCTCAATCTAAATGTATGCAAGCATGCGAGCAGTTTTTTCGTCATACCAAGGCGAAGGCCCGCAGGCTTGCTGGGCGGCAAGTCAAGGGACTTCCACGCCGCCATGGCGGAAAAGGCGCCGCAGGATTGTCTATATTTA
>JAZKYW010000126.1:0-2341 GCA_045612325.1 Candidatus Limiplasma sp.
AAAGCACCTTCTGGTCTTCGGCGCTTACTTCGCCATCGGCGTTCAGGCCGTTCTTGCCTTCAAACATCTTGTAGGCGGCAACGGTAGCGGCATCAAATACGCCGTTGAATTCGCCGTTGTAATAACCCAGATAACGCAGACGGGACTGCAGACGGGTGACCTCGTCACCCTTTGCGCCCTGACGGATGGTAGCGCCAACAACGGGAGCCACAGTCTTTACGTACTGACGGTAGCCCTTGAAATCCTTGGGGGTGCCTTCGTACATGAGCAGCTGCAGTTCGGGAGAAGCTTCACCGGTACGGGTGAGGCCGTTGCGCTTCTGGAAGGTCTTGAGGGCGCTTTCGGTCTTGGAGCCGAACTTGCCGTCAACAGCATTGTTATCCAGATAACCCAGTTCAGCCAGCGCGGACTGCAGCACCTTGACGGCGTTGCCGCTGCTGCCTACGGAAAGCGTCTGATAGCGGTCGCTGCCGGGGACAGGCGTTGCGGTAGGCGCAGCGGTGGCAACAGGCAGGTCAGCCAGATTGATGTGGGTCTCGACCACATAGCCGGTCTCGCGGTCAGCCTTGACACGGGCAAAGCCGTTGGCGGTGCGTTCCAGCACTTCCACCACGGTGCCTGCAGTCAGCATGCGGATGACTTCGCCTTCCTTTTCGGCGGTCTTGCGCAGCTTTACGTTCTGCAGCACCTCAGTATCGTAAGGATAAGAGTTGATGGCAGAAGGAACGCCCGTTTCAGCGGCGTTGGCGGGATCAAAAGCGTCATCCGCAGAAGGATCGGTGCCGTCGATGAAAGCCTTCATCGCATAACCGTTCTTGCCTTCAAACTTGACGCGGTAAAAATCACCCGAAGCGCCAAGAATGGTCACGGTCTCGCCCTTCTTGATCTTATCCAGCACCTGAGACGTGGTGTTGGCACGCTTGCGCATGTTCACATCGTCCATGCTGACGGTTTCATAAGGATAAGATGCAGCCAGAGCTGTCGCAAAAGTAGGCAGGATCAACGCCAGAACACATACAACAGCCAAAAGGCGCGCCCACATTTTTCCATGCTTCATATACATGCCCTCCAAAGGTACTGATGGCAAAGTAAGCCTTGATTTCCATACTTCATTGTAGGGCAGAGTGTTAAAAATGTCAAGGGATTTCTTCATAATTACGTAACATTTTTAACTTTTTTGAGCGTATTATTTACTTTTCTGGACGAATCTTCGCCTTTTTATTGCGCTTGAGCTTTTTGCGCACAAACTCTTCTGCGGCTTCCATTTCTTCAACGGGTACGCGCACAGCGGCAGCCTGCCAAAAAGAGGGTCTGTAGAAGAGAATGGCACATTCTTCATACCAAAAGGTAACACGGGCAACATCATTCCAGCCAAGCGCCGTCTTTTTGACAAGGGTGAGGCCTTCCAATTCGGGGCGGTCATCCTCCTGCGCCAGCTTTTCTGCCGCCTGTTCACTCATAAAGCGGGCATAAAGCGCGGTTTTGCTGCCCTGCTGCACATAGGTGCGTATGCAGATTCCCTGTTTATCCATGACCACATGGATTTTCTCAGCGCCCTGCAGCCTGAACAGCAGCCAAATCGCAGCGGTCGTCACCACGAGCAAAATAATGATGGCGCGCAGAAAACCGCCCTTGAGCAAATCGATCATTGCCTGCATACCGGATGCAGCGCCTTCGGCTGCCGTGACGGCTACCAAAACCAGAAACACAACAGGCAGCACGATGCGCAGCAGCTGATTCCACGCAAACCAATCTTTCTGCGGCAGATGGACTGTACCAAACGAAATTTGCTCACCCGTCTGCGTCAGTTTTGCGCCGCAGTACGGGCAGCTATCCCCTACAGGCGTTTCCGCCTTGCATTTTTTGCAGTAATTAACAAGCGGCATAGATCGTTTCTCCTTCCGGGATACTGTAAACGGAGGTGTTATTAAATGAAATTTTACGCAGTTCTCAATGACCTTCTGGCCGAAGACGCCGCCAGCAAAAAGCTGTACGCTTCCCTGCCCACAGCCCTTCAAACCATGCTCAGGGAGCAGCGGCAGGATATCTGCACGCACGAAGAACTGGCACAGGTTGCCGAAGAACTGAAAAACAGCCAGCACTGATGGCAATTTACCAAGGCGGTGTTCATAGGCTTTAGGGACAACGACCCGAAAGGAGTTATCCCATGAGCCAAAATCCCAACACCAAGCGCTGTGCGGAAGAATACACCGTTAAGCGCGGCGACAGTTTCTACCTCATTGCACACAAACTGGGCGTTCCCTTGCGCGACCTGCTAGCTGCAAACAGCGACATTCATCCCGCGCGCCTTATGGTGGGAGATGTGCTGTGCATTCCGCGG
>JAZKYW010000127.1:0-11973 GCA_045612325.1 Candidatus Limiplasma sp.
CCCCTTACCTCCCTTAGGAATCCCATATCCCCCTTAAAACGACCAGGGGTAAACCCCTGAACCCCATTAGTGAGCAGCAAGTTTTAACTCCTCACGATAATGTAGGGGCGGCTATCAGCCGCCCGCCCCTTCCCCTTTAAGGGGAAGGTGTCTGCGCAGCAGACGGATGGGGTGAAAGCCGCCCCGCAGGGCCTGGGTGGCTGCAACGAAGGTACATCGCCGCGCTTGACAAACAGCAGGCAAAAGGGGCTTGCGTTACGGCGAGGGCGACGGTGGGAATGATAGAACAACTGGTCATCGCCCTCGCCAAGCGGAGTGTACCATTTGCCTGCTTCGGTTTGTCAAGGGTACACTTCGTCGGCTATCGCGTACCGTTTTCGTTGGCTCAGGCTCGGGAAGGAATGCTTGGGGACGCTTCATAGAAAGTTGTTTGGATAAAATATTCGCTTATACGGAGCCGCCCCTACGATGTGTGTGCGAGTCGGGAGGCCCTCTGCCGACCGACGGCCTTTTTCAATCATCCAACAAGAAAGCCAACACCGCCAAGCGAGCCGTGGCACCCTCCGTGCCACGGCGGTAAAGGTACGCACAAGCAAAAAAAGAAACCCGCCCCTGCGCGAAGCGCAGAAACGGGTACAGGGCGAAGTCCTGTTAGAGGGAGGCGTAGATGGCGTTGTGGACCAGTCTGCGCAGGCGGTGGATGGAGGGATTGTCGCGGGACGGACAAATGCGGTTGGTAAGGAAGACGGCATAGCTTTTGGTGGTTGGGTCATAAGCCATGCTGCAGCCTGTAAAGCCCGTGTGTCCGACCGTTTCTTTGGGGAAGAGGTCGCCTGTGAATCCGCCCGAAAGCGCAGGCAGGGAAAAGAGCAGGCTTTTCGGGGGATGAAGGTCGGGCGTGCGGTTTTCAAGCATCAGTTTGACGGTGGCGCGGCTGAGATAGCGCGAGCCGTCGGGCAGGCTGCCCTCGGCAGCGATCATCTGCCAGAAGAGCGCAAGGTCATCCATCGTGGTGAAAAGACCCGCATTGCCCGCTGCGCCGCCGAGGAACTGTGCGTTTTCATCGTGCACGATGCCGCGCAGACAGCGTCCGTCATCCTGCATTTCGGTGGCGGCTGCGTTGCCGTCTGTGGGGTGAAAGCCCGTGTGCTGCATGCGCAGCGGCCAAAAGACTTCCTGCATGGCAAGCTCGGGCAGGTTCATATCGTACAGGCATTCCAGAAGCTGGGCAAGCAGGATGTATCCTGCGCAGCAGTACTGCACCTGCGTGCCGGGTGTGTAGGCAAGCGGCGTGCTGAGGATGACGCCTGCCGCTTCCTCGGGCGTGCGGGCGCTGCGCCACAAATGCAGACCCGGAGCAAAACCTGCGGTGTGCGTAAGCAGCTGCGCGATGGTGATATCCGCCTTGTCGGCGGGCGCATCGATAAAGCTGCCCAGCCTGTCGCTCAGGCACAGCTTGCCTGCCTCAAGGGCGCGCATGGCAAGCATGCCCGTTACCAGCGGCTTTGTGAGGGAATCCACATCAAAGCGCGTGTGCTCGTTGGTGCGGATGGAATCATCCTCCCAATCGAGGCGTCCGTACGCGCGGCGAAACAGCACCTTATCCCCCTGACCCACCAGCAGGCAGGCAGCGGTGTAGGCGCCGTCGCGCAAACCCTGACGCACCGTTTGATCGGCGCGGGAAAAATCCGAACGCATCATGATCACTTGGCGGCGTAGGTGATCTCAACTACGGCGGTGCCGTCCTGCATGGTGGAGGTTTCCACAACGCTTACCAGCTCGCCGAGGGTGAGGCCGCAGCTTTCAGCCATCAGGCGGGCCTTTTCCATGCCCAGCTTGGCAGCCTTGGCGAGGGCGGCATAGTAGGCGGCAACAGCGTCGGAGCATTCATAGGTGAGCTCGGGGCTGGTCTGCGCGCCGCTGATCATGGCGGCGTCGATGACCTTGCCGACGATGTTGAGGTCGAGGATATCCACCTTCAGGGTGATCTCAACGATGTAGCCGTTGATCACCTGATCGCTGGTGAGCTTGGTGTTGTGATATACCTTGTTGGGAGTAACATTGTAACGAGTCTGGCGGATCTGCTCGTCCGCTACGCCCTGCTCCTTGAGAGAGGAACGAACGGCGTTCACAGCCTGCATGACCAGCGCGTTGGCCTCACCTACGGTCTCACCGGCGGATTCAATGGTGAAGGTGATCACGGCGCTGTCGATGTTCTTTTCGGGCACGGCGGTACCGACGGTGGTGATGAGGGTGCTGTCGGCGAAGAGCTTTTCAACATCTTCAACGGTCCACTTGGTTTCGTCCTGTTCGTTTTCCTCTGCCTTGGGGAACAGCTGCTGCAGGGCGGGCAGGGCTTCCTGATTGAACCACTGCTGAAGATCAACAGTTACGGGCTCCTCCGCGAAAGCGGCAGAGCACATGCACATCAGGGCAACCATCACAGCCAGAAAACGTTTCATCATTGTTATTCCTCCTTGTTTCTATTGCGTTTGATGCGGCGAAAGAGCTTCCAACAAAGCCACAGCACGGCTGCGACTGCGACAACGGGAGAGATCATCACAGCAAATACGATCACATTACGGCCGAAATTGCCAAGCCACTTGACCGAGGCGCGGAAACCTGCGCTGATGCGCTGAGTCAGGGTGAGCTCGGGGTTGATCACGGTCTGCTCTTCTTCCGAAATGGTCAGAGATACCATGCTCATATCCACCTGACGGTCGATGGAGCGCTGCGCCGTTTCATAACGGTCGATCTGGTACTGGGTATCGGCGATGGCGGATTCGATCTCGATGAGGTCGGATACGTTCTGCGCCTGGGCAAGCAGGTCGTTGAGCCTGTCGCGCTTTTGATAAAGGGTAGCGAGCCTTGCCTCGTTATCGGCATATTCCACCGTCATATCCGTGGTGGATTCGGAGCGGTTGGTCACTTTGCCAATGCCCGTCATGCCGTTCAAAAAGTCATCCAGCTTTTCGGAAGGCACGCGTATGGTCAGCGTAACGCGGCGCTGGGTCTCGCCGTACTGATACAGGTTTTCGATGTAACCGCCCATATCGGCAAGCAGGGTCTGCACGGTGGCTACGGCGTCATCGTAGCAGTCGGTGCGCAGGGTCAGGTCAGCGGTGCGAACGAGCTTGCGGTCGGTCTGCTGCTGCGCGCCGAAGGTGGTAAGGGTATTGCTTTGGGAAGCTGCGCCGTAGTCGTAGCTTTCTTCGGCATCGTAGTAGTAGGATGCGGTATCGGCGGTGCTGCGCATGGAGTAGACAGCGCCTTGGGTTTTTTGGTTGGTCCGGGGCGCGGCGTTATCCATCGTGCCGGCCCACAGGCCGCCGACGGCCAGTACCAGTGCGCACAGCGCAGGGGCGAAACGTTTGAGTGCCTGATTGAAGCGGTTGGTGGTTTTCATGTTTTGGATACTCTCCTCCCGACGAATGTCTGCGCGCCAGGCGGAGCCGAATCCTTCGGGCACCTCGGCAGCATACAGGCGGCTCAGACGGTGGTCCAACGATTCATTTTTCATGGCATGAGCCTCCTTTCATATGAAACAGACGAGGGAGAGTGTTCGTAAGTTCCATCATTTGGCTTGCTGCTCCAGTTTTTTTGCAAGGTTTTCCTTGGCGCGGCTCAGACGGCTTTTGACCGTGCCGATGCGCGTGCCCGTGGCCCTGGCGATATCCTCATAGCTCATGTTTTCGCCGTAGAAGAGGGAAAGGATGGTCTGCTGCTCCTGCGGAAGCTGCATCACCAGATTCCACAGCGCTTCATCCTCGGCTTTGCGCACATAGGCTTCATCGGGCGCGGGGGATGCATCGCTGATTTGGAAATCGCTTTCGGGGTCATCCAGCGTTGCCGTCTCGCGGCGGTAGCGCGCGCTTTTGAGGATATCCAAACAGGTGTTGTGCGCAATGGCATACAGCCATGAGGCTGTACCCTTTCCGCGGAAGGATGCAAAGGCGCGGTAGGCGCGCAGCATGGTCTCCTGCGCGGCGTCCTCGGCCTCGTGTACATTTTTGAGCATGTGCAGGCAATGGCGGTACACCATGGGAGCATACGGTGCGCATTGCACTTCGAACTCCTGCGCCGTGCGGCGCTTGGGAATGCCCAGCATTTGTGTACCTCCTTTGCATATGATAGGTCTATTATACGATGGATTGCGCCTTGGTGCAAGAGGAAGCGGGCCGCATGAATGTTTCACGTGAAACATTGGGCGGATACAAAAACACCGCCCCGCGGGAAATGCGGAGCGGTGTGGGGTTATTTTTTGCAAATGATGGCGTCGGCACTTTTCCAGATGCACCTTTCGGGCAGGGTGCCGCGCACATTGGACAGCGGATACACCTGCGCGTCGCGTCCGATGACGGTGCCGGGGTTCAAAACGCTGTTGCAGCCGATCTCGGCACGGTCGCCCAGCATCGCGCCCACTTTTTTGAGGCCCGTCTCGATTTTTTCATCCCCCATGCGCACGGTCACAAGGGATTTGTCGCCCTTGACGTTGCTGGTGATGCTGCCTGCGCCCATGTGCGCCTTGTAGCCGAGGATGCTGTCGCCCACATAATTGTAATGCGGGGTCTGCACGCCGTCAAAGAGGATGACGTTTTTCAGCTCCGCGGAGTTGCCCACCACGCAGCCCTCGCCCACAAGGGCGCTTCCGCGGATGAAGGCGCAGTGCCTGACCTCGGTCTTGGGGCCGATGATGCAGGGCGCGCCCAGATAAGCCGTGGGCGCAACGGTGGCTGTATTGTGCACCCATACCTGCGGGGATACCTCGCGGTAGTCATCGCCCAGAGCAGCGCCAAGCTCAATGATGAGCTCCTTGATGCCCTTGAGCGCTTCCCACGGATAGGTGAACTGCGAAAGATATTCCTTTGCGGCGGTGTGTTCCAAATCAAACAGGTCTTGTACGGTATACATGTACGGCCTCTTTTCTTTCCTTTAATATACGGTGCTGGTGATGAACAGGCTTACAAACATCAATACGACCCACACGCCGAAGAACACCCACTTGATGAGCGAGCAGGCGGACGCGGCTTTTGCGCATTTGCTTTGAGCCATCAGCAGAAGGGTTTCCGCAAAGCCGAAAAAACATCCCGCGGCGGTAAGCGCGTACATGATGCGGCGGATGACGGCGATGCCTGCGGCGTTGTGCGCAACCACCGTCATGCACAGCCCCGCAAACACCAGCATGGGCACAAAGAGCAGGTCAAAGCGGCGAAGCAGGCGGCATTTGTCCGTGCCGAGCGCGGCAAATTCATCGCCCAGCTGTTTGGCGGTGTAGCGGAACCTGAGCTGCGGCGCCTGATAATCCTTGTGTTCTTTGGTGATGCGGCGGTGGATGAGCCGTAACCACCAGCCCATGCCCGCTGCGCCAAGCACGGCGCACACGGTGATGACCAACCACACGGTGCTGCTCATTTGGCTTCCTCCATGTTCACGCCCAGACGGGTGCAGGGCACTTTGCCTGCAAGCAGGTCGCCGATGTGATACCTTGCGTGGCCGATGATGACGTTTGCGCCTTCCTCCACGGCACGCAGGGCAAAGGCAAGCTTGGCGCGCGCGCCGTTTGCGCCGCTACGGCTTGCACCGCTGCAGTGGCTCATCAGTTCGTACACCTTGAGGCGTACCTCTTCGATATCCGCGCCCGTGACAAGGCGCACCAGCGTGGAGGGGTCATCCTTATCCAGATAGATGCCGTCGGTGCTGGTGAGCAGGATGAGGTTCTTTGCGCCCATCAGGCGGGCGACCACCGCGGCGGTCTCATCGTTATCCACACATTCCACCACCTCGCCGCCCTCGGCGCGGCGGCTGGCAAGTTCCATCTTGCGCACTTCCTCGTCGCTGACGGGGTCGTTGTAGTTGATGATGGGGATCACGCCCTGCTCAACGGCGCGGCTGAGCAGTTTTTTGATGTGCTCACGGCGCAGAGGGTCGTTGAAGTGCATGTGCTCCACCAGTACCTGACGGATGCCGTACTCGGGCTTGACGAACTGGCGGTAGGTGTTCATCAGAATGGTCTGCCCCTGCGCGGCATAGTCGGCTTTATCCTCCTCGGTAAGGCCGCAAAGCTCGTGCCCTGCGCGGTGCATGTAATCCAAACGGCCGATTTCCGCCGCGCCGCTGGTGACCAGCGCCATACCCGGGCGCAAATCGCCGCCGAGGCGCTGAAAGATGTTATAGTCGATCTCGTTTTCTGCTTTCTGGATCAGCGCCATGCTGCCGATTTTGATCACCAGATCCAATTCAGCCATGGATACGCCTTCTTTCCTTTTTATATAATATGATGAAAGGGATGGGTTTATGATAAGGCAATGCAAAGGCGAATGTCAATGTTTCACGTGAAACAAAACAGCCGAGGTACATTAAGCCTCGGCTGTCATCTTGCTTATTTCTTCTGTTTTCCCCAGGATACGATGTTCACGCCATCCGCGCCCTGAAGACCCTTGACCAGCTTCTTTTTTGGATTGACCGCCGTTTTGTGCTCGCACAGCATCAGCATCGGGATATCCCCCGCCGTGTCGCCATAGGCGTAGGAGGTGGCGTAATCCACCATATCGCCCGTGGTGCTCAGCACTTCCTCGATGCGCAGGGGTTTTTCCACGCCTCGGCAGTTGTGACCGTCGATGAGGCCCGTGTACTTGCCGTTCTCATCCACATGCATGCGCGTGCCGATGAGCCCCGTCAGATGCAGATGGCGGCGCAGGGGCTCAAGGTAAAACGCGGTGGATGCGGATACCAGCCAAACCTCCGTGCCGTCAAGGCGGTGGCGGCGGATGGCTTCCACGCCCTCGGGATAGAGATTGGGGATGAGCACATCATGGCAGAATTCGCGGGCGATCTTTTCCACTTCCTTGCGATGCTTGCCCGCAAGGAAAGTCATGGCTGCCTGCTTGCTCTTTTCGGCGGTGGTCAGGCCGATGCGGTATTTTACGCCCATCCATGCGGCGTACAAAAGCTGCCTGGTGGTGCAAAGCCCCTTTTTGCGGGCGTACAAACAAAAGCTGATGATGGAATCACCCCTGATGAGGGTGCCGTCAAAATCAAAAAAAGCGTAAGCCTTGCGCTGCAAAGAGATTTCCTCCCCGAAACATATGTTACAGGCAGTATACCATGTTTCGGCATAAAAGACCAGTAAGCTTGACAATGTTCAAAGAAAAGGATTTAATACAGGTAACGAACCATCCTTCCCCGAAAGGAGCCTTTCAAACATGGCCATTGAATTTACGCCTGCGCAGCAGCAGGCCATTGACGCGCGCAACCGCGAGCTGCTGGTATCCGCGGCGGCAGGCAGCGGCAAAACGGCGGTTTTGGTGCAGCGCATCCTGCGCATGATCACCGAAGAAGGCCTGAGCATCGACCGTATGCTCATCGTCACCTTCACGCGCGCCGCCGCGGGTGAAATGCGCGAAAGGCTCGAAACGCGCCTGACGGAGGCCGCCGAGGGGGATGCGCGTCTGTTGCATCAGGCGGACCTTGTCGCCGGCGCGCAGATCTCCACCATCCACTCCTTCTGCCAGCAGACGGTGCGCCGCCATTTTCAGCATTGCGGCATCGACCCGCAGTTTGGCCTGTGCGATGAGCGCACCCGCGCCGCCTTCTATCAGGAAAGCATGCAGGAAGTGCTGGACCGCATTTACGACCTTGCCCTTGAGGATGAGGACCTGCACTCCCTTGTGCACAAATATCCCGAGAAAACCATCGCGGAAATGATCGATGCGCTGTACCGCTTCATCATGTCCCGCCCCGACCCCATGGAATGGCTGCAAAAACACGCCGAGCAGACGTGGACGCTGGCCTCTTTGGATGAACAGCCCGCCGCCCGCGCCTTCTGCGCAGAGGCTGGGCTCATCGTGGAGGGTATGCTGACCATCCTGCACGAGAGCGAGGAAGCCGCGCACCAGCCTGCCTTCCCGCAGAAATACCTTGCCATGCTTGCCGCGGACGGCGTTGTGCTGCGCGATTTGATGCGTGCCTGCGAGGAAGGCCTGAGCAAGCTGATGGCGTACCTCAGCAGCCTCAAATTTACCAAGCTTGCCATTTTCAAGCCGACCACCTCCGACGAAGCGCAGCTGGCTGCTGAGTTTAAGGAAAACCGCGAACGCTACAAAAAAATGGTGGATGAGCTGAAAAAGCTTCTGCCCGATGACTGCACGCAGGCGCTGGCGGATATGGCGGTCATGCGCCCCGCGTCCAAGGGCATCGCTAAGGCGGTGCGCATGTTCCACGAACTCTTCAGCGCCCGCAAGCGCGAGCAGGCGGTCATCGACTTTACCGATTTGGAGCACATGACGCTTTCCATCCTGCAAAAGCCCGAACTGCGTGAGGAGATGTGCCAACTCTTTGACGCCATCTTTGTGGATGAATATCAGGACGTGAGCGAACTGCAGGAGGCCATCTTAAACAGCCTCAAGCGCGAGCCCGGCAACGGCAGCAAGCAGTACGCCTTCTACGTTGGCGACGTCAAGCAATCCATCTACCGCTTCCGCCTTGCGGAGCCGGGACTGTTTCTTTCCAAGCTGAACACCTTCAGCGCGGATGAAAACGCCGATTACCGAAAGATCATCCTGAACCGAAACTTCCGCTCCCGCTGCGCGGTGCTTTCCTCCGTGAACCGCATTTTCGAGCACGTGATGGACAGCCGCGTGACCGAGATCGATTACGATGCGGACGCCAAGCTCTATCCCGGCTCGCCGTCCGAAAACGATCCGCAGACCGAGGTGCACATCTTCAACAGCAAAAACCTGCGTCCGCAGGATCAGGTGATGGCTGAGGCGGAATGGATCGCGCAGGATATCAAGCGCAGTGTGGAAAACCCCGAAAACAACGTCAAGTACAACGATATCGCCATCCTGCTGCCCGTGAGCAAGAACATTGCCGATAAGGTGGAGCTGGTTTTAAGCCGCGAGGGCATCCCCGTGTACTCCGACAGCGCGACTGACGCGCTTGCCTCGGAGGAGGTGCAGCAGCTGATCCAGTACCTGACGCTTTTGGATAACATGATGAACGACGTGGCGCTTCTGAGCGTGCTCAGAAGCCCCCTGTTTGAAATGACCGAGCCCGAGCTTGCCGCCGTGCGCCTTGTGAAGCCCGAGCGCGAGGCCAGTTTCCTCACCGCCATGCTGCATGCCTCCGCTGAGGCGGATGAGCCCCTGCGCACCCGCACGTCGGACATCCTGCGCCGTCTGGCGGATGAACGCTTCTGCTTAAACAGCATGTCCCTTTCGGATTACCTGTGGGATTTTTTGGGCCGAAGCGGCCTCTATGCCCACTACGGCGCGCAGCCGGGCGGCAAGCTGAGGCAGGCCAACCTGCGCATGCTCTGCGCCCGTGCGGGCGAATATGAAAAGACCCATCAGGACGGCCTGCACGGCTTTGTGGAAAGCCTCACCGTGGAAGGCGCAGGCGGCCCCGAAAACAGCCCCACCGTGATCAACCCGTGGGAAAACGTGGTGCGCATCATGACCATCCACAAATCGAAGGGTCTGGAATTTCCCACCGTGTATGTGATGAATCTGGGCCGCAATATGTTTGGCCGTGCAAGCGGCAAAAAAATCAGCATCCACAGCGAAGTGGGCTTCGGTCTTGAATATGTAAACGAGAAAGCCCGCACCCGCCGCTCCACGCTTTTGCAGGGCGCCATCAGCCTGAAGGAAAAGAACGCCGAGCGTGCCGAACGCGCACGTGTTTTGTATGTGGCGCTCACCCGTCCCAAGAGCAGGCTGGTGATGGTGGGCAGCCAAAGCGACAAGGATGAATGGTACGATTCGCTCATCGAACGCCTTGCCTCGCGCTCCGCGCCCGATGTATACGCCGTGCGCAGCGCCTCCAGCATGCTTGACTGGATCCTGCAGAGCGCATCGCCCGCGGACCAGATCGAAGAGTGGGGCCGTGGAGAGTTTTCCACAGATGAGTTGAGGAAAACACAACTTTCCACAGAGTTTTCCACACAATCCACATGTTTTCCACATAGTTATACACAGTGGCGGATCGCCTTCCACACAGACCCCGTCATCAAGCGCAAAAACGCGGAAGAAACCGCCATTCCTCACATCCGCATCCCCAATGTGGAAAACCTTTCCGCGCCTTCCGTGCCCGATTTTCTGCCCCTCATGGGCGAGGACCCCATCGCGCCTAAGCTGCGTTTTGAGCATCATCCCCTCAAGGTGGGCGTGACCGCGCTGTGCCGCGCCATGGAAGAAGGCGGCGAAGTGGCGGATGATGAGGAACACGCCGATACCAAGCGCGTGCCCATCGCGGGCGCACGTCCGCGCACGCTGGCTTCGGTGCCCTCCATGCCCGCATTCCTCGAGCCGCCCAAGGAGGAGCGCAGCCTGCAGATCGGTATCGCCACGCATAAGCTGCTGGGTCTGATCGACCTTGACAGGATGCGCCCCGCCATCCACAACCCCAAAGCCGTCTACGCCGTGGTATGTGCAGAGATCGAAAGGCTGCAGTCCGTCGGCGTGATGACCGCGCAGGAGGCCGAATACGCCGACCGCGGCATGGCAGCCCGCTTTTTCCAGAGCGACCTTGCCCGCCGCATGCTTGAAAGCCCCCGCGTGATGCGCGAATGGGCCTTCAACCTGCATGTGGAAAAACCCTTCGATACCGTGGTGCAGGGCGTCATCGACCTTTGCTTCCTGGAGGATGACAGGTGGATCTTGGTGGATTTCAAAACCGACCGCTGCCAATCCGCCGCCGAACTCTGGCCCCGCTACCACCGTCAGCTGGCGTTTTACCAAATGGCGCTTGAGCGCGCAACGGCCTATCCTGTGGCCCTCACCGCGCTTTATTCGCTGCGAGCAGGAGAAACGTACGACGGAAAAAATGCTTAAACACAAATTGTGACAAAAATATTTCGCGTTTTGTGCAACAAAACGCGATTTTTATTCGTTATTTCGGTAGGAAGACGAATATTCGGGCTTGATTTTCCTTCGTTTTCCCTGTACAATAGGGATGTGTATCAGTTTTGTGATATACAGGTAAAATTGTTGTAACAAACTCTCGACCATCCTTTTCCATGAACGGAGTGTTGTATATGCGTAAAAAGATCTCTGGCTCTGTGATGAAGCGTGCAGCGATGATCGCCCTGCTGGTACTGGCCTGCGTGGTGCTGTCCTCCTGCTACATGGACCCCGACCGTGTGGTGGACAATCAGAACGGCCTCAATGACGGCGACCCGCAGCAGAACTTCGAAAACGTCATTACGCCCACCCCCTCGGCTACGCCCGTGCCCACCCCCACGCCCACCAGCAACGAGGTGGACTGGTCCGATTGGGATTTCGGCGCTGACATTGCCACCAATCCCCCTGTTGTGACTGCGCCGCCCACCATCGGCACTGTTACTGTGCCTCCCACCGGCGCGCCCAGCCAGAGTGTGGCCACTAACCGTCCTGTTGCGACCGCCACGCCCAAGCCTACCACCAACACCGCGGGCAGTGCTACCACTGTCCCTGCCGCCACCGCGCTCAAGACCGGCTCCACCGGCAGTGACGTTACCCGTCTGCAGAATCGCCTCAAGACCCTTGGCTACTACACCGGCAGCGTGGACGGTGATTACGGCGCAGGCACCGAAGCCGCCGTTAAGGCCTTCCAGCAGCGCAACGGTCTGACCGCCGACGGCAAGGCCGGCCGCTACACCCTTGAAAAGATCTATTCCGACAGCGCTCTGAGGGCGCCTGCCGTTACCCCCACCCCCAGACCCAACGCCTCTACCCCCAAGCCCACTGCCGGTTCTTCCAGTTCTTCCAGTACCGGCACCGCTTACACCAACGGCGATACGGATATCTACCTGCGCCTGGGTTCCAGCGGCAAGCAGGTCAAGATCCTGCAGAACCGCCTGATCGTGCTGGGCTACCTGACCGGCGAGGCGGACGGCGAATTTGAGTACACCACCGAAGCCGCTGTGGCCGCGTTCCAGAAGCGCAACGGTCTGGACAACGACGGTGTGGCTGGTCCCACCACCCTCACCCGCCTGTA
>JAZKYW010000128.1:0-6426 GCA_045612325.1 Candidatus Limiplasma sp.
CTACATCGACCCCATGACCCTTGCCGCGCCCGAAACGGTGCAGCAGCTTGGTTTCTGCCGCATGCCCATGACGCTTACCGCCAAAGCAAAGGCGACGGATGACCCGCTGCGCGGCAAAGCCACGCTGCTCACACTGGAAAAAGGCGATGAAGTAACGCTGCTTGCCTTCTTTGCCGATGAGTGGGCCTATGTGGAAACGGTCAACCAGAACAAGCTTTGCCGAGTGTTTATTCCCGCATCGGCTTTGGAGGCGAAGTAATCATGGACCGCAAGGATGAAATCATCCGCCTGCAGATGGATGTTATCAACCAGATGACCCGCAGCAACTTAAACCGCATCGCGGATGACCTGTGGGGCTCTGTGCCGAGCGCTGAACCCCGCAAAACGGAAGTGAAGCCCGAAGCGGAAGCCAAAACCGAGGAAGCAGCCGCTCCCGCAGAGCAGGTGCAGGAGGAAAAGCCCGAAAACATCGAGGACCTCAAAAAAGAGCTGCACTCCTACATCGGTCTGGAGGATGTGAAAAAAGAGGTCGATACGCTCATTAACCTCGTCACCATCCAAAAGCTGCGCAAAGAAAACGGCCTGCCCACCAACGACCTTTCCCTGCACATGGTGTTCAGCGGCAATCCCGGCACGGGCAAAACCATGATCGCCCGCCTGATGGCCCGCATTTACAAGAGTCTGGGCATCCTGTCCAAGGGCCAGCTGGTGGAAGTGGACCGCAGCGGACTGGTCGCGGGCTATGTGGGACAAACCGCCATCAAAACGTCCGAGGTCATTGAAAAGGCCAAGGGCGGCGTGCTCTTCATCGATGAGGCGTACGCGCTTACCAACCGCGGCGGCAACGATTACGGTCAGGAAGCTGTAGATACCCTGCTCAAGGCCATGGAGGACAACCGCGACGATTTAATCGTGATTGTTGCGGGATACATTGAACTGATGCAGGAATTTGTACGTTCCAATCCCGGCCTGGAAAGCCGCTTCAACCGTTTCCTGCATTTCCCCGATTACAGCATTGATGAGATGATGACTATCTTCGACATGCGCTGTGAAAGCAGCGGCTACACGCTGGCGGAGGATGCACGCCCCGTGCTTCGCGATGTTATCAAACTGGAAAGCATGGATGTACAGGGTTTTGGCAACGCGCGCGGCATTCGCAATCTGTTTGAAAAGGCCGTGACCGCGCAGGCCAACCGCCTTGCCACCGATGCCGATATTACCAAGGAAGACCTGATGACGCTTACGGCGGATGATATCCGTGCGCTGAGCAAATAAGCATAACAAAATACCCGACGGAAGTTGCTTCCGTCGGGTGTTTTTTGATCGTTACTTTACGCTGTAAATCAGTTCGACCAGCATTTTGGTGCAAAGCTCCATGTCTTCCACCGCGATGTGCTCGAAGGGGCCGTGGCAGGCGTGACCGCCCGTGCACAGGTTGGGGCAGGGCAGACCCATGTAGCACAGCTGAGCGCCGTCGGTGCCGCCGCGGATGGCTTCGTCAACGGGAGTCATGCCTACGGCTTCCATGGCCTTGCGGGCCTGCTCGATGATGTGGATGACAGGCTCGATCTTTTCGCGCATGTTGCGGTACTGTTCGCGCAGGTGAACGGTGACAGTGCCTTCGCCCCAACGATGGTTCATGATCTTTTCAATGTGCTTCATCTGCGCCTTGCGGCCGTCAAAGCGGGCGGCGTCATGGTCGCGGATGATGTAGGTGAGTTCGGCGCGGCTTTCGTCACCCTTCATATCCATCAGGTGGAAGAAGCCTTCGTAGCCCTCGGTATCGCGGGGCGTTTCGCAGGCAGGCAGCATGCCGTTGAACTCCATGGCCAGCAGACAGGGGTTGATCATGGTATCCTTGGAGGAGCCGGGATGCACGCTCAAACCGCGGAATTCCACGTGGGCAGCAGCGGCGTTGAAGTTTTCGTAAGCCAGACCGCCGATTTCGCCGCCGTCCACGGTGAAGGCGTAATCAGCCTTGAAGCCTTCCACGTCAAACTGCTGAACACCCAGACCGACTTCTTCATCGGGGGTGAAGGCGATGGCAATGCGGCCATGGGGCTTGCCTTCCTTCATGACGGCTTCGCAGGCAGCGAGGATTTCAACAATGCCTGCCTTATCGTCAGCGCCCAGCAAGGTGGTGCCGTCGGTGGTGATGAGGGTCTTGCCCTTCAGCTCCTTCATGGAGGGGAACTGAGCGGGGGAGAGCACGTCGCCGCTGCCGGCAAGCAGGATATCGCCGCCATCATAATCATTGATGATCTGGGGCTTCACGTTCAAGCCGCTGAACTGAGGGGTGGTATCCATGTGGGCAATGAGGCCCATGCAGGGCAGGTTTTCACAGCCGGGGGTGGCGGGCAGTTCGCTGTATACGAAGCAGTTGTCGGTAACGCGTACGTTGGCAAGGCCGAGTTCGCGCATGTCATCCGCCAGCATGTTGGCCAGATCAAACTGGCACTTGGTGGAGGGGACGATATCGCTGCCTTCGGCAGATTCGGAATAGACGGTTACGTAGCGCAGAAAACGTTCGGTAATGGTCATGGTGATAACATCCTTTCGTAAGGTTTACAGCTTTTCGGGGGTGGGCTTTTCGCTGACGAGCATTGCGCCGAGCACGATGACAGCGCCTGCAATGCCGATGATGCTCATGGGCTCGCCAAGCACAAAAATACTCAGCAGCAGCGCGATCACGGGGTCCAGATAGCTGAACAGCGCAGCGGTCTGCGCCTTGATTTTTTGCAGGGAGGCAAAGTACATGGCATAGGCAATGCCCGTGTGCACAGCGCCAACGGAGAGCAGCATGCCAAGACCCAGCGGCTCAAGCGTGCCAAAGAGACTGATATCCTCCGTCATAAGCACATACACAAGCATCAGCACCGTTACGGTAAAGAGCTGCACAAAGGTGGAATCATAGCTGGAAAGATTGGTTATGCGCTTGTTGCACAGCACGATCACGGCGTAGAACACAGCGGCGACCAAACCCAGAGATACGCCAACGGGGCTGAAAACGCCGTTCGCGCCTTCCAGAATGCCGCTTACCATCACCATGCCGCCAACGGCAGCAGCGGCGCACAGCGCCTTGTGCAGGGTGATCTTTTCGTGCAGTACGAACGGCGCGGCGATGATGACGAACACGGCGCTCATGTAATAGCACAGGGTGGCAACGGCAACGGTGGTGTAGCGGTAGGCTTCAAACAGCAGGATCCATTCGGTAGCCATGGCGGCGCTGCTCAGAAGTAGCGGCTTGATATTGCGGCGGATGCCTGCCCAATCGGGTTTGCGCTTCTGCAAAAGGATCATCCCAAGCAGGAACAGCGCGCCCATGCCTGCGCGCACCAGCGCGATCATGGAAGAAGGCAGGGGAATGAGACGTACGAACAAACCGATGGTGCCGAAAATGGCCATGGAAAGAATATAAGTAACTTTACTGGACAAATGAGTTCGACCTTCTTTGGTGGGAAAATGCAAAACAGCCTGCCCCGTGCCGCAGGCATCGGGGCAGGCCAAAGATGTTTACTCTACGGGACGGATGAGGATGAGGGGAGTCAGCTCGTCGCCCTGGCCGCTGGGGTTGTCCGCCATGGCGTCCTGAATCTGCTCATCAGTGAGGGGGAAGTCCTTGTTCTTGCCCAGCTGGTCGCGTTGGATGTCGTTGGCGTCCATCAGCACAACGGGAATGCCGGTCTCCTTGTACAGCTGCTCGCACAGCTCTACGGGATTTTCGGGGTTCACCAGAGCCAGTTCATGGTACAGGGCAAAGCTGGAGCGAGTGTAGAAGCCGTCGATGCCGGCAACGCCGTGGCCGCACACGCGCCAGAACACGCCGTGCACGCCGAAGGGCTTGGTTACTGCGCTGAGGGCAGCAGCCAGCAGCACGCGGGGCAGGCCGCAGATATCAATGATCATCTGCATCTTGTAGGGCTCGTGAGCGCCTACGCCGGTGTGGTTGACGCCGGCAAAGCGCCACAGCAGGTTGGCCCAGAAGCCGGGCTTGACTTCGTCACGGGTCTTGACGGACTTTACGCACATGCACATGACCTTGGCGCCGAAGGAGAGCATATCGCCTTCCTTGTAGAGGGGACGCACATACTTTTCCACCAGTTCGGTCTGGCTTTCGCCTACCTGCACAAAGTGGGTCTGGATTGCATAGCGGTCATACTTGCGGCCGTCCTTGCCGGTGATGGTGCCGCGGTCAAAGTATACAACGCCATTTTCCTCGCGGCGCTGTTCTTCAAGGTTACGGGAAGGAATGATACCCATTGAAAATCGCCTCCAAAATCACATGTCTTCGAAGAAGGGGTCACCGTTCTCGTTGATCAGCACGCCCATTTCATCAAACGTGAGGGGAACGGGCTTGGCCATGATGTACTTGAGGATGGTATCAAAACGCACGCTCTCGGTATAGGTGAGCAGCGTGAAGGCCACGCCGTGGCGCTTGGCGCGTCCGGTACGGCCGATGCGGTGCAGGTAGTACTCGTTTTCGTTGGGCAGGTCGTAGTTGATCACGGCCTCCACATCGTCCACGTCGATGCCGCGGGCGGCAACGTCAGTGGCCAGCAGGATCTGGAACTTGCCCTTGCGGTAGCTCTGCATCACTTGATTGCGGGCGGACTGGCGCATATCGCCGTGCAGACACTCACAGGGATAACCCGCGTTTTGCAAACGCTTGCAGAGGCGCTGGGTCATATCCTTGGTGTTGACGAACACCATGATGCGCTGGTACTCATCGCTGTCCAAAAGGTAGAGCAGATGCTCGTACTTCTTTTCGCGCTCGGTGTTGATGACGTACTGGGTGATCTGCGGGCGGTTCTCCTTGGTGGCGGGAATGACGACCTCCACGGGGTCCTGCAGATACTTCCAGGCGATGGTCATAACATCCTGATTGGTGGTGGCGGAGAAGAGCACCAGCTCGCGGTCGTTGGGCGTGGACTCGATGATCTTGGTCACGTCCTTGACAAAGCCCATGTTGAGCATTTCGTCAGCCTCGTCAAGCACCATGGTGTGCACGGCGTCCAGACGCAGGTTGCCGCGCTGCAGATGGTCCAGCAGTCGGCCGGGGGTGGCAACAATGATCTGCGGATTCTGCTTCAGCTGGCTGATCTGCTTGGCAATGGGCTGGCCGCCGTAAAGGCAGGCGATGCGGATGCCGGGGATAAAGCGGGACAACTGCTTCAGCTCATCGGTGATCTGAAGGCTGAGCTCACGCGTGGGGGCAAGCACCAGTTCCTGCACGCGCTTGTCATCCAGATTCACATACTCCAGCATCGGGATGCCGCAGGCGCAGGTCTTGCCCGTGCCCGTGGGGGCGATGGCGATGATATCGCGGCCCTCCATCATCAGGGGCAGGGTCTTGGTCTGTACGGGCGTCATTTCGGTGAAGCCCATCTTCTCCACAGCCTTGTGGATCTCAGCGCTGAGCTCCGCGGCTTCGGAGAATTTCATGGTCTGCAAATTTTCAGCTTCCACCTTGGCGCTCCTTACTTGGCCTGCTGCGCAAGATACTGCTCGATGGCGCGGCTCAGCTGGTCGGGGCAGGAGGTGGCGCCGCGGCAGGGGATGCCGCGCAGACGGTTCATCACGTCTACGGCGTTCTGACCGGTGACGGCGATGGCCAGGCCGGCGGTGTTGCCGCGGCAGCCGCCGGTAAACTTGCACTCGGGGATGATGCCGTTTTCGATTTCCAGATCAATGGCGGAAGAACAGGTTCCGTTGGTTTTGTAATGCATAAATATCTCTCCTTTGTTGAGGGCTTACACATACTATAAGCCAATTTACCCTTTTCGCCATACGAGCCTGTTTTTCCTGCTGAAAGTTTCACCTTCCGCAAAAAACGGCATAGGATGTTCCTGTCAGCGCATCCGCGCAGGAAAGGAAGCGGCTTCATGGACGTTGCCATCTGCAAGCCCGGAAAAGGTGTTACGGTGATGACGTTTCCTGATGGACGCAGGGTGGATGTGCCTTGCCCTTTTGAATGGCCGTGCGCCCCATGCAGCAACGGAAAATGTCTGGCGTTTTGCTGTGCGCAATGCCGCGACTGCCTGTGCGTTGATGCAGATAGCCTGCAGCCCCTTTGCCGCATGCCCGCTTTGGCAGGCGTGTGCGATTTGTGCTTTTCTGCCTGCGGCAGGTTTTTGTTTCAGCTCAGCAGCGAGGGGGACAGCATCCACATGCGGTGTGCAGATACAGGCGACTTGCTCTATGCCGCGCCTGTCGGGGTGTTTCCAAGATGCATGCGGCGGGACGCTTCGGGCAGCCGTCTCCTGTGCGGCGGCGGTGCGCTGAATGAAATCGTTTTGCTGAGCGCGAATGATTTGACGCTTCTTCACAAAGCAGAAACGCATCAGCCGTGTTTCTACGCGGATTTTTGTAAAAACGGGCTTGTGTTAGTGTGCGCCGTCGAGTGCGGCGATATCCAGAGCGAAGTAT
>JAZKYW010000129.1:0-2605 GCA_045612325.1 Candidatus Limiplasma sp.
TCCCCCATGCGTTTTTTTAGGTGCGGATGCGTTATTCAAATTTGACGGCGTAGTTTTCAATGTACTCGGCAACTTTGTCCATGGGCATGGGACGGCCGATGAGGTAGCCCTGTCCTTTGAAGATGGAAAGCTCCTCGAAAAACTCGAACTGATCCTGCGTTTCAATACCCTTGGCGCAAATTTGCAGATCCAGTGTGTGGGCAAGGTGCTGGATGGCGACCATAACGCGGCAGGCCTGCTCGTTTTCGGGGATCTTTGCAGCAAAGGAACGGTCGATCTCGATGCCGTCAAAATGCACCATGGTGAGCAGGTCAAAGTTGGAGTGGCCCGTGCCGAAATTGCCCAGCCACAGGCCTACGCCATGCTCATCGTGCAGGGTGTTCAGGTTGGTAATGCCCTGCAGGGTCAGCGCCTGTGCCTCGCTCAGCTCAAGCTGCAGCTTGTTGGCGGGCAGACCCGTCTTTTCCAGCAGATGCACCATGGTGGTGACAAACTCCGTGCTCTCGGCAAAGGAGGGCAGCAGCTTGACGGAGATGGTGATGTGCGCGTGCGTGCGGTTGGTCAGTTCTACGGCGAAGTTCATGGCTGCTTCCATGAACCAGTGGGAAAAGAGCTGCGTAAGCGCGGGGTCTCTGTTGATCAGCTCCAGAATGGGCCACGCGGGACTGGTTTCGTTAACGCCTGTGCGGATCCTTTCTGCGTAAACAGCATAGGTGTTGCAGGTGTTTTTGCCGAACGTCCACTTGGGCTGACCGTGCAGCTCCATAGCATTGTTCAGGATCATTTCGGCGATGGAATGGTAATTCATCATGTACGGGGGCTCCTTTCGTATGCAGTTGTAGAGAGAAGCGCGCGATGATTTTTACTCTAATTACATCATTCTACATTTTCTGCCTGTTATCCTTGCGAAAAAAGCGGAAATGCGTGACAAACACCAAAATTGGGGTATAATGGCAGATAAGACCATTGGTCGGGAGGGTTTTTATATGACCATTGAACAGGTCAAGGCATATCTTACAGAGTGTGGGCTGGGTGACCGCGTGCAGGAATTTGATGTGTCCAGCGCAACGGTGGAGCTGGCGGCGCAGGCATTGGGCTGCGACGGCTGCCTGATTGCCAAAACCATGAGCTTTCTGGTGGATGGACAGGTCGTGCTGGTGGTGCTGGCGGGCGATGCGCGTATCGACAACGCCAAATTCAAGGCGCATTTTCATCAGAAGGCCAAAATGCTCAGCCATGAGCAGGTGAGCGAGCTGACGGGCTTTCCCGTGGGCGGCGTGTGCCCCTTCCTTGCGCCCGAAGGTGCGAAGGTATATCTGGATGAAAGCCTCAAACGCTTTGAGGTGGTGTATCCCGCCGCGGGCAGCCCTTCAAGCGCTGTAAAACTCACCCTTGAGGAATTGGAGCGTGCCTCCAAAGCCGCAGGCTGGGTCGCTGTAAGTAAGCTGGCATGAGTGAGCGGGCGGATGCGCCTGTGTAGCTTGCCTGCTCCAGAATGCCCTGCATGGCGGTAAGGATGCTTTCGCTGGTGCCTGTTGCGCCCGCAACGGCGTCCACACCGTCCGTGCCGTTGGCGTCAAGAATGGCCTTCCGCAGCCCTTCCTCGGCTTTGCGGTAGTATTCGCTCTTTTCGCCTGCGGTGTTTTGGGTTTCAAGGCTCACGATGCGCCCGCCGCGCACCGTCACGGTGAGAAGAACGTCGCCGCCGTAACCCGGGGCTTTGTCGCGGTAAATGCCGTCCTCCCATGCAAGGGCGCACAGGGGCAGGGCAAGCAACAGCAAAGTCAACAGCAAAGTACGCATGGCATACGCCTCCGTTTTGGTGGGATGCTTTACGCTATGGCGGTATCAGGGTATGCAGTACGTTTTCGACAAAGGTTGCGGCTTTGCGGTTTCTTTGTTGTATTGCATGGCAAATTTGATAATGCTATAATATGTCGGTAGTTTTAAGGAAGGGGGCAGAACGTTTTGCGCGCTCGCGAATATATCAGGCAAAATTGGAATGTGCCGAATGTGCTTACGCTGATACGGCTGTTGCTGGTGCCGTTTTATGTGTGGCTGTTTGCCATCGGCGAAAAGTTTTCTGCGCTCACCGTTTTTTTGCTTGCAAGCTTTACCGACCTGCTGGACGGGCGCATCGCCCGCAAGTACGGTCTGGTGACGGATTTTGGCAAACTCATGGACCCTTTGGCGGATAAAATCATGGTGGTCACCGCCATGTTCAGTATGGCAGTGGGCAACAGCGCCATTCCCGCGGTGATCCCGTGGCCTGCGGTGGCGATTTTGTTTGTGAAGGAAGCCATCATGGTGGTGGGCAGCGGTATGATGCTCAGGTACAACGTGGTGGTCAGCGCTACCATGGTGGGCAAGGTCGCTCAGTGCATGTTTATCGCAAGCCTTGTGGCGGTGTATTTTCATGACTGGTTTGCTGCGCTGTGCAGCAGCTGGTTTATGACGCCGGATTTGCTGATGATGTGGCTGTCCGTTGCGCTCACGCTGCTGGCTTTGGTGATTTACGTCAACCGCTCCCTGAAAGTGGTCAGGCAGCAGAGCATGCTCAAGTAAAAAAGAGAACACAAAAGACGCCTGCGAAATGCAGGCGTTT
>JAZKYW010000130.1:0-8090 GCA_045612325.1 Candidatus Limiplasma sp.
GGTAAGCACTGCGGTTTCTTCAGCGGTCACTTCGGGCTCGTCCGTTGCAAACAGCATACCGGGCAGGGGCGTAGGCGTGGGGGCAACAGGCGTCTGGGTCGCCTGTACAGCTGGCGCTCCGGTGATTTCAGGCTCACGGATGGCAGCCTCGCCCGTCAGCACCGCAGACCAGCTCAAGGGCAGGCTTTCCCAGTAAAGGTCCATCGCCATGGCATCGGCGCTAAGGGTGTTGCTGTCGTAGAGCACACGCAGCGCATCGCGGGTAAGGTAATAGGAATCGGGCAGGGGCACAAGTCCGCTGTCGGTGATGGTATCCAGCAGAATACCCATGGAGGAGGCCTGCTCATAAACAGCATTGCAGATAGCCTCGTCCACCACAGGCGCAGGCTCGGTGAACAAATCGCTCATTTCAAGGATGCGCTTGCCGTTAAGGTCGATGATGGCGTAGAAAAGTTCCACTTCTTCCTGCGCATCCTCGCTTGCGCGGTGACGCACGGAAGCCTCTACGGACAGCACGCCGTCAAAATCCAGCGAGGCATAGTAGCCGCTGCGCACGTCGCCTTCGGCTTCGTCTGCCAGGTCCATCATCGGATGCGTGATGTTCTCGGTCAAAAACTGTTCCAGCACTTTGTCATCGCACTCAAAGGTGGGATAATCCAGCACGAACTCCTTGCCGTCGCTTGCCGTTTCCTGATGGTTGCGCCAGATTTTGATACCTGCCGCGCTGCCATCCTCGGCAAGCAAATGATCCGCCGCTGCCGTACCAAGCAGCAGGCAAAGCGCCATGATGAGCGCCAACATACGTTTCATAGCGGTGTTCCTCCGTTTCAGAACTCTCCATCCAGACGGATGGGATAGGAAGAAGTGGTGGACAAAGCCACATATTCCATGCCTCCTTCGCGCTCCAGCACAAAGGAGTAGGACAGGGGCTGCGGATAGGACGCGCCCGAGACAGCCTTGACAGTCATGACTGCGCCGTCTGCGGCAAGCTTCTTTTCCGCCCAGGTGATATCGCTTTCCAGCGGATGGATGGCATCATACACAAAATCATAGTGCTGTTCGCCGTGAACAAACAGGCCGTACTTGCCCGTCTGCTCATCGCGGATGACCACCGCATCGCAATCCGCATAGACGGTGATTTCCGAAGTGGTTGCCACAGGCTCTGTTGTATCGGGCAGGCGGTAGACGTCGCCATTGCTCATGTACGCCATGCCGCAGGCTGCGCCGACCGCATCCTGCATATCCCCGGCAGCCAGCCAGCGGGTCATGGTGCCGTCCTGCCCGATGACGTACAGCAGATAGCGGTCATCGGCTGCCGCGGTGCTGCCCGTATCCACATAGGCAATCGTATGGTCGCCCGTGAAAGGGAAGGTGCGGCTGAACCACAGGGAGCTGAGCAGCTCGCCTTTTTCGTTTACATAATTGGCGTGTCCGTCCGCAGTGCTTTCCACCACAGCCCAGCCGCCGTACATGGGATGCAGGAATACGCTCTCGTTGAGCGCCGCCTCGATGTCCGCCGTGCGGATCAGCGCAGAACCATTGGCTGTGACAAGCCACGGCGATTGCTTGACATAGAAGCCGCCAAATGCCTGCGGGATCATTTCCAGCGCTTCCAGCCCTTCAAAGTAACAAAGCAGTCGGCCTTCGGCAGCGGTAAAAAGGTAGAAATCGTAGGTGCCGTCCTTGCGCTGATTACGCGCAACGATGTGATCTTCCGTTACGATGTAGTTTTCGATCTCCATCGTGCCGCACAGTTCGGCAATGACCCTGCGGGTATTGTCCGCCACTGCAGCAGCGGGTGCGCTGTCATAGGCTTTGACAGGCTCGGGCGTAACAACGGGCGCGACAGGCTCGTCCGTTGCGGTGGAGTTAACACTCGTGACGCCCAGCATCTGCATCAGCGGCTCACGCAGAAGCCAGCCGGCGCACACAAGCACAACCACCAGCGGCAGGATGATGACCAGCGGGCTTACCCTGCGCTTTTTGCGCTTGCGGGGCGGCTGCGCAGGCTCCTCCTCCTGCTGCACCTGATAGCCCAGCTCGCTTTCCGCGATGACTTCTTCGCGGTCCTCCTCCACCCATGTGACCTCGCGGGGACGGTACACATTGGCTGCGGCAACGGCAGGCTCCTCCCGCTCAGGCATGGGCACAGGCGCAAACACCGGCTCTGCGGGCGGCTCATTGGGCGTATAGCCTGCATAGGGATTCACGCCTTCGTTGGGCGTGTAGCCTGCGTACGCATCCGCCTGAGTATTGGGGGTATAGCCCGCATAGCTGCGCTGCGCTTCATTTGGCATATAGTTTGCAAAACTGACAGGCTCTTCGTTGGGCATATAGGTCGGCTGCGCTGCAGCATACGGCGCGGCGGAAACCGGCTCCTCCGCCTGTGCAGGCGCGTACTGCTCCTGCTCAAAATCATCCGTCCGAGCCATATACAGATGCTGTGCGCGCTCCGCCACACGCGAACGGCTGCGGCGCGGAGTAGGCGTATCGTTCATGGTAACACCTCTTGCTTCGTGCTTCAAAACAGAAACACATAATCAGTATAAAGATAGCACGAAACACTTGTATCGTCAAGGTTTGCGCGTTTGTACGCCCCCTATTGGAAAAACCTGCGAATGTGATATAATAGGGCAAAACAGGCAATACGGAGGAACAGCTGTGAAGACCATTTATTACAACGGCATTATCTATACAGGCACCCTTCCCCTGCAGGAAGCCTTTATTGTAGATGGCGACCGTTTTGTTTTTGCCGGCAGCGATGCCGAAGCCCTCACCCACGCCGCAGATGAGACCGTCGATTTGCAGGGCGCTTTTGTTTGCGCCGGCTTTAACGACAGCCACATGCACGTGCTCAGCTACGGCAACGCGCTGGTGTGCGCTCCCCTGCATGCTCGCACGCGTTCGCTGGCGGATATGATCGCCTGTCTGAAGGAGACCTCCCCCAGCCGCGGCGGCTGGATTCTGGGACGCGGCTGGAATCAGGACTTTTTTGCCGATGCCGACCGCATGCCCACCCGCCACGACCTTGACAAGGTATCCACCGAGCATCCCGTTTGCGCCACCCGCGCCTGCGGTCATGCGCTGGTGACCAACACCAAAGCGCTTGAACTGCTCGGCATCACCGCCGATACCCCTCAGGTGGACGGCGGACAAATCGTTATGGAAAACGGCGAACCCAACGGCATCTTCTTTGATACCGCCATGGAGCTGGTCACGGCGCGCATCCCCGCCCCCTGCAAAGAGGACATGCTCAACATGATGCGCTCCGCCTGCAAGGCGCTCAACGCGCATGGCATCACCTCCTGTCAGAGCGATGACTACAGTTCCTTCCACGATTTGCCATGGCAGCCCGTGCATGAGACCATCCGCGAGCTGGAAGACGCAGGCGAGCTGACCGTGCGCATTTACGAGCAGGCCAACTTCAGCACCCCCGAGGAACTGCGCAGCTTTGTGGAGGCAGGCCACACCACCGGCACGGGCAGCGACCTTTTCCGCACGGGCCCGCTGAAAATGCTGGGCGACGGTGCGCTCGGCGCACGCACCGCCTACCTTACCAATCCCTATGCGGATGATCCTTCCACGCGCGGCCTGAGCGTTTTTACCGCTGAAACCTTTGATGAAATGATCGGCTATGCGCATGCGAACGGCATGCAGGCTGCTATCCACTGCATCGGCGATGCCTGTCTTGACCTGGTGCTTGCCGCTATTGAAAAAGCGCTTGCCGCCCATCCGCGCGATGACCATCGCCACGGCATCGTCCACTGCCAGATCACCCGACCCGACCAGCTGGATGCCATCGTCAAAAACAAGCTTCACGTCTATGCGCAGAGCATCTTCCTGGATTATGACCTGCACATCGTCAACCAGCGCGTTGGCGAAGAACTGGCGTCCACCAGCTACAGCTGGAAAACCCTGATGGACCGCGGCGTAACGGTCAGCAACGGCAGCGACTGTCCTGTGGAAATGCCCCGCGTGCTTGCGGGCATCCAGTGCGCCGTTACCCGCTGCGACCTCAACGGCGTCGGCCCCTATCTGCCGCACGAAGCCTTCACCGTGCAGGAGGCCATCGACAGCTTTACCAAAACCGCTGCCTACGCAAGCTTTGAGGAAAACGTCAAAGGCCAGATCAAGCCCGGCATGTTTGCGGATTTTGTGGTGCTGGGCGCCAATCCGTTTGAAACGGACGTCCTTTGCATCAAGGATATCCCCGTTCTGAAGACCTATCTGGGCGGACGAATGGTATATGAAAAGTAAAAAGAAAGCCCGGCATCCTGCGATGCCGGGCGTTTCTTATATCGTTTTATTCCTTCCAGCCAACCTGCGATATCGTGCCGTCGGCAATGCGGTAGGCTTCGCCGAAGAGCTGTTCCGTGCCGTCTGCGATATAGAGGTAGCTGCCATCCACCAGCGCATAGAAGGCATGACCGTGGCTGTCCGCATAGGTGATATCCTCAAACAGGCGCTTTCCGTCCAGATACCAATCCTTTATCTGCTGATAATGCGGCAGGATGTTCACCTGCGTAATGCCAAGGCCTTTGGCCCAGCGCGGAAAATCAGGCGAGGATTCGCCTTCCATTTCGGGCTGCACATACACATCATCCGCGGCGTTCATACTGCCCGCACTTACGCCCATGATCACGCCGTGATAGTTTTTGAGCAGTTCACGCAAGCCGATTTGGGTAAAATAGGCGTTCTGCGTAGGTACATGTCCGCCTGCAAGAATAATGAGATCGCTTTGGGCGATCATTTCGGCGGCGCGGGCATCGGTGCGGCTGTCCAAAACCTGCAGGCTGCCAAACGGCAGACCTGCACCCGAAAACGCTTCATCCATATCAGCGGCATACTTATCGGTCAGATAGGCGCTGTCGGGATGAGAGCAGATAAACAGACACTTTGGATTTTGGGGCAGGGCTTCGCGCATGCGGATGATAAAACGGTTATCGGGATTCAGGATCGCCCTGTCTGCATTGGGTACTCAGGGACTTCCCGTGAGAAATGCGATCATAGATTGTCCTCCAAAGAATTGCAATATGCATGTATTTTATCATGCCCGAGTATGAAAAGCAATTGATTGACGCGCACGGCATCTGCGCTGTATAATAGGATATATGAGCAAATGAGGATAGGATCATGAATATGGAACTGGTCAGGCGAATGGCTGCCCTGAGCGAGGAAGAAAAGCAGCTGCTCAGCGGTCAGCCGCTTGCACAGAGCACCTATACACAAGGCTATGTATTTGAAGTGAGCAGCGAAAAACTGCTCACACCGCGGCAGATGGTCGCCCTGCGCCCGCATACGCGATTTACGCCCTTCCCCATGCATAACCATGATTATGTAGAAATTCTTTACATGCTGACGGGCGAGACCGTGCATGACATTCCCGGGCGTGAGCCGCTGCATCTGCGTGCAGGCGAACTGCTCATGATGAACGGACAGGCGATGCATGCCATACGCCAATGCGGCGAAAACGATGTAGGCGTTAACTTTATCGTGCGCCCTGCCTTTTTTGATGAGGCGCTCAGCGCCATCGGCTCATCCAACACGCTCGGGCGCTTCCTCATTGACGCGCTCAAGCGCGGCGAAAGCAGCGTGCCCTGCCTGCACTTTCAGGTAGCGGACGTGCCTTCCATCCAGAGCCTTCTGGAAAGCATGCTCTTTTCCCTGCTGGATGAAAAACAGGTAGGACAGCGCATCCTCAAAACGTCGATGACGCTGTTGTTTCTTCAGCTGCTTGCCCATACAGACCAGTTAAGCCTGCCCGCAAGCAACGCAAGCGCCATGGTGGTCGGCGCGCTGGAGGAGATTCGCCAGCGGTATGCATCCATCAGTTTCCGCGACCTTGCCGCGCAGTGGCACGTTTCCCCCGCCTACCTGAGCCAGCAGGTGAAAAAAGCCACGGGGCTCACCTGCACGGAGCATTTGCAAAAGCAGCGCATCGCCCATGCAAGACGGCTGTTGCGCGATACCGATTTGTCCGTTGTGGAAATATGCGAAGCCGTAGGCTACAACAACACAGGCTACTTCTACCGCATATTCCAGCAGGATTCGGGCATGGCTCCTCTGGAATACAGAAAAGTTAATTCAGGTAGGACCACGATTTAACTTTCGTTATTTCCCAATCAATATCCCTATGCTATAATAAAGCAAATCCAAAAATAAGGTTGTGATTTCGGTGCATTATTACCTTGCGGTGGACATCGGCGCATCCAGCGGACGTCACCTGATCGCGTGGATCGAGGACGGTCGCATCCTCACCAAAGAAATTTACCGTTTTGAAAACGGCGCAGCAATGAAGAACGGTCATCTCTGCTGGGATGCAGAGGGGCTTGTTTCTCACGTCATTGCGGGCATGAAGGCCTGCTGCGAGCAGGGTTATCAGCCTGTGAGCATGGGCATTGATACCTGGGGCGTAGATTTTGTGCTGCTTGACAAAAACGGCGAAATGGTCGGCGACCTTGTTGCCTACCGCGACACCCGCACCGAAGGCATGGACAAGCTGCTGGAAGAGACCATGTCCTTTGAGGAGCTTTACCGTATCACCGGCATCGCCAAGCAGCCTTTCAATACCGTATATCAGATGATGGCTGTTTTGAAGGAGCACCCAGAGTACCGCGAAGAAGCCGCGGATTTCCTCATGGTGCCCGAATATCTCAGCTACCGTCTCACGGGCAAGCGCGGTCACGAGTGGACCAACCTGACCACGGGCGCTTTGATGGACGCAAACGCTCACGATTGGTCTGTGGATGTGCGTCACGCCGCCGGTCTGCCCGACAGCTGGTTTGAGACTCCCGTATGCGAGCCCGGCACGGTGCTCGGCGGCCTGAAGGATGATGTAAAAGAAGCCGTCGGCTTTGATACTGCCGTCATCCTGCCCGCCACCCACGACACCGGCAGCGCCTACATGGCTGTGCCCGCCAAGGACGAACACGCCGCCTTCCTTTCCAGCGGCACTTGGAGCCTGCTGGGTGTGGAGCTTGACCATCCCGTCACCACGCCCGAAGCCTGCGCTTCCGGCTTTACCAACGAGGGCGGCTGGCAGCACACCACCCGTTTCCTCAAAAACATCATGGGTCTGTGGATGCTGCAGTGCATCCGCAACGAGATCGGCAGAAAGTACAGCTTTGCCGAAATGGCTGAAATGGCCGGCAACAGCACCTACACCGCTTATGTGGATGCTGCCGACAACCGTTTCCTCGCTCCTGCCAGCATGCTGGAGGAAGTAAAAGCCGCGCTGCGCGACCAGGGCGCGCCCGAGCCCGAAAGCCTTGCGGATGTGCTTCGCGCCGTAAACGTCGGCCTTGCCATGTGCTACCGCGACAGCATTCACGAAATGGCCAAGGTCACCGGTCAGACCTTTACCTCCCTCAATATCGTGGGCGGCGGCAGCATGAACGTGACCCTCAACCGCCTCACCGCCGAGGCCACCGGCCTGCCCGTATATGCAGGCCCCACCGAAGGCACCGCCCTTGGCAATCTGGCTGCGCAGATGATCGCCGACGGCGCCTTTGCCGACCTTGCCGCCTTCCGCGCGGTGCTCCCCAACAGTTTTGACATCACTGAATACAAAGCCTGATCAACTGCAGAAAGGAAGTAAGACCCATGAACATGTTCGAGTACGCAAAGCAAAAGTATGCTGCCATCGGCGTTGACGTGGAAGCTGCCATGGAGACCCTCAAGAAGGTACCCGTCAGCCTGCACTGCTGGCAGGGTGACGACGTAAAGGGCTTCGACGGCGACCCCTCCGCTCCCCTCACCGGCGGCATCCAGACCACCGGCAACTATCCCGGCCGCGCCCGCACCCCCGAAGAACTGATGGCTGACCTTGACATGGCTATGAAGCTGTGCCCCGGTCAGATGAAGATGAACCTGCACGCCTGCTACGCCATCTTCGACGAAGAAAACGGCGGCTGGGTGGACCGCGACAAGCTGGAGCCCAAGCACTTTGAAAAGTGGGTCAAGTTCTGCAAGGAGCGCGGCCTGGGCTGCGACTTCAACCCCACCTACTTCTCCCACGCCAAGTGCGATCCCCTCACCCTGTCCTCCCCCAACGAGGAGACCCGCAAGTTCTGGATCGAGCACGGCAAGGC
>JAZKYW010000131.1:0-2269 GCA_045612325.1 Candidatus Limiplasma sp.
CGAAGTGGAAGCCCTGATGCAGCTCATCCTGGACTTTTTCAACTCCGAGATCGATGAGCTGGATGCAAAGAACGTGCGCATCACCATTCTCGGCGACAAGGACGGCCTGCCCCAGAAGCAGTGCGAAGTGCTCAAGGAAGCCGAAAAGCGCACCGAAAACAACAGCGGCCTGCGCCTCAACATCGCGCTCAACTACGGCGGTCGTGCGGAGCTGGTACGCGCGGCAAAGCTGCTTGCGCAGGATGTGCAAAACGGTGTCATCACCCCCGATGACATTACCGACAAACTGTTTGCCGACAAGCTCTACACCGAAGGTCAGCCCGACGTGGACCTTCTCATCCGCACCAGCGGCGAAATGCGTTTGAGCAACTTCCTCCTGTGGCAGTGCTCCTACGCCGAGTTCATCTTCCCCACCGTGCTGTGGCCGGATTTTGATCTCAAGCAGTACCATGCATGCATCGCAGAATTCCAGGGCCGCAAGCGCCGTTTCGGCCGCCGTCCCGAAGACGATGAATGACCTTTACAGGAGAGAGTCTCATGACTGATACACCCAAAAAGCCTTCTTCCCTCAAGCAGCGCTCCCTTACGGCGCTGGTGCTTGTGCCCATCCTGATCGCCGTGCTGGCGCTTGGCGGCTGGTTTGCTGCCATCGTTGCCCTCATCAGCCTGTGCATTGCCCTGCATGAGGAGATGAACACCCTGCAGGCAGGCGGTTACCGCCCTGTGCGCTGGCCCGCTTTTGCGGCGCTGGTGGCCGGCGCTGCGCTCGTTTTTGCGGATGCCGTCCGCTACATTCTGCCGCTGACGACTGTGCTGATCTTTGGCGTACAGATGAGCGTGATGTGCCGCAAGGATTCGCAGATGACGGATATCATGGCAGGCGTGCTGCCCATGATGAACGTGGCGCTGCCCGGCATTTGCCTGCTCTCCATTCTGAGCACCGAGCCCCGCCCCCTGCAGCTGATGATGCTGCTGTTTGTGTTTGGCACCGCCATCGGCTGTGACACGCTGGCCTACTTTGTGGGCAGCATGGTGGGCGGCCCCAAGCTTTGCCCCCACATCAGCCCCAAAAAGACCGTATCCGGCGCCATCGGCGGATTGGCGGGCAGCGTGCTGTTTGCCGTGGTCATTGACCTGTGCTTCCGTGCCATCGCCCCCGAAGTCATCGCGGATATCCCCCTGTGGTGGACCATGGTGCTGGGCCTGCTTTGCGGCGTTGCCGCGCAGATGGGCGACCTGTTTGCCAGCATGCTCAAGCGTCTTTGCAAGGTGAAGGATTTCGGTCATATCTTCCCCGGTCACGGCGGCATGATGGACCGTCTGGACAGCGTGCTGTTCACCTCCATCGTGGTGTTTGCCTACCGCGCCCTGCTGCTGGGCCTGCTTTGAAACTGATACAACAGACGACCCCGTACTCAGCCATCTGAGCGCGGGGTCGATTTATCCTGAGGAGAGATTTGCATGAAAAAACGCCGTCTGGCGATCCTTGGTTCTACGGGCAGCATCGGCACGCAGGCCTGCGAAGTGGCGCAGCTGCACGCCGACCGTTTTGAAGTGGTCGCGCTCACCGCCCACAGCAGCAAGGAAAAGCTGTTTGAGCAGGTGCGCACTTTCCGTCCCAAGCTGGCTGGCCTGGTAAAGCCCATCCCCATGGAGGAGATCCCCGAGGACCTGCGCTTTTGCGAGTGGGTCTTTGGCCCCGAAGCGCTCACCCTTGCCGCGCAGTGCGACTGTGACGATGTGCTGGTAAGCGTTGTGGGCATGGTGGGCCTGTCCTCCGTGCTGACGGCGCTGAAGCACCACAAGCGCGTGCTGCTTGCCAACAAGGAGGCGCTTGTGGCAGGCGGTCATCTGGTCATGGAAGCCGCTGCCCGCGAAGGCGAGAACTATCTGCTGCCCGTTGACAGCGAGCACAGCGCCATCTTCCAGTGCCTGCAGGGCGCGGCGGGCAATCCCGTGCGCTCCATTGCGCTCACCTGCTCGGGCGGGCCTTTCCGCACCTGGGAAAAGAGCGCCATCCGCGCAGCCACCCGCGCACAGGCGCTCAAGCATCCCAACTGGGTCATGGGGCAGAAGATCACCATCGACTCCGCCACGCTGTTCAACAAGGCGCTGGAAATGATCGAGGCCAAGTGGCTGTTCAATGTGGAGCCTTCCCAAATCGAGGTCGTGGTGCATCCGCAGAGCGTGATCCACTCCGGCGTGGAATTTGCCGACGGCGCACTCATCGCCCAGCTCGGCACGCCCGATATGAAGCTGCCCATCCTCT
>JAZKYW010000132.1:0-1838 GCA_045612325.1 Candidatus Limiplasma sp.
CCATGTAACGCAGGCGGATCTTGCCTATTTTAAACAACTGCTGCCCGGCCGCGTCTTCAGCGGCGAGGAGATCAGCAGCGACTACGACCACGACGAAATGACCATCTACGGTCACTTTATGCCCGAAGCTGTTTTGCAGGCGCTGACCACCGAGGATGTAAGCGCGGTGCTCAAGTACTGCAACGAGCACAACATCGCTGTTACGCCCCGCGGCGCAGGCACGGGCCTGTGCGGCGGCTGCGTAGCCATCCACGGCGGCGTGGTGCTTTCCACCGAAAAGATGAAAAAAGTGCTTGAGGTGGACGTGAAAAATATGACCGCCACCGTAGAACCCGGTGTTTTGCTGATGGAATTCCCCAAGGCGCTGGAAGGCACGGGGCTGTTCTATCCGCCGGACCCGGGTGAAAAGACCGCCACCATGGGCGGCAATGCCATGACCAACGCGGGCGGCATGCGCGCCGTGCGTTACGGCGTGACCCGCGATTATGTGCTGGGCATGGAAGTGGTGCTGGCAAGCGGCGAAGTGATCACCCTTGGCGGAAAAAACGTAAAGACCTCCTCCGGCTACAGCCTCATCGACCTGATGGTGGGCAGCGAGGGCACGCTAGGCTTCCTGACCAAGCTGATGGTAAAGCTCATCCCCGAGCCCAAGGTGAACCTTTCCCTGCTGATGCCCTTTGATGATCTGGAAACCTGCATCGGCGCGGTGCCTGCGGTGCTGGGCTGCGGCTGTGAGCCTACTGCGGTAGAGTTTATGGAGCGCGAGGTCATCGCCTGTGCCGAAACCTACCTCGGCAAGCAATTCCCCGACAGCAGCGCGGATGCTTATCTGCTCGTCCGTCTGGACGGCGCGAGCGTGGAAGCGCTCAAGCCCGCCATGGACCAGCTGACCGACCTTGCCCTTTCCATCGGCGCAAAGGACGTGCTGCTTGCGGATACCGACGAGCGCAAGGAGAGCATCTGGAATGCCCGCGGCGCCTTCCTTGAGGCTATCAAGGGCTCTACCCCCGTGATGGACGAGTGCGACGTTGTCGTGCCGCGCGATGTGATCCCCGCCTTCGTGAAAAAGAGCGTGGAAATCGGCAAAACGTACGGCGTACGCATCTGCTCCTTCGGTCATGCGGGCGACGGCAACCTGCACATCTACGCCTGCAAGGATGACATGGCGGATGACGTATGGAACAAGACCGTTGAATCCGTGATGGATGACATGTACGCCGCAGCCCGTGAAATGGGCGGCGAAGTCAGCGGTGAGCATGGCATCGGTCACGCCAAGAAGGGCTTCCTTGCCGAAAGCATGGGAGAAACCCAAATGAACCTGATGCGCGGCATCAAAGCCGCCTTTGACCCCAAGGGCATTCTGAATCCCGGCAAAGTGGTGTGAAAACGGCCTCCCCAAAGAATTTTCTGCGGGGAGGTCAAATTTTACTGACTGACGATTTTGGTTTGTAAAGGAGGTGCCAAAACCGGCTGCCGTGACAGTATGAGCGGCCATATATGCCATGAAAACACCTAAAAGCATGTGCGATTAGGTTGGGGATAGACCATACTACACTTTCCGAAACAAAAGTAAAAGAAATTGAAAAAAGTTGAAAAAAGGTGTTGACAAAGGTATATAGGAGTGATATTATATGCAAGCTCACTCGAGCGGAACACCACTTGAGAGAGCGACGAACCTTGAAAACGATACAGAAACAAAGAAACGCAAACGACAGTCAATAACTTGAGTTTATGCTACTCGAACAGAGAAGCTTAACGGATTAAACATAAGAGTTTGATCCTGGCTCAGGACGAACGCTGGCGGCGTGCCTAACACATGCAAGTCGAGCGGGGATGTT
>JAZKYW010000133.1:0-6818 GCA_045612325.1 Candidatus Limiplasma sp.
CGATATCCAGAGCGAAGTATGTACACTTGCGGCAGCAGAAGAAAAACCGCGCCCGCTTGTCAGATTTTCGGGCCCGCCGTGCGCGTTGTGCGTGTGCGACGGAGGCGCGAGCGCGCTGGTAAGCACAGGCGCAGGGCTGAGCAAAATCATGCTTCAAAACGGAAAGGTCATATGGAATCAGCCGCAATGGGCGCTTTGCACGCGCGTGGAATGCCGTGGAAAATGGGCGCTCATCAGCGGTACGACCGATGGCGGCGTTTGGCTTTTGGACCATTCCAAACCCTACAGACGCTTCCTTTTGGACAGCGCGGCGGATTCGCAGGCGTGTTTTGTGTAAAGCGGCAGGTATGGTTTGCATCAAAACGGCGCATGCTACGCATGAAAGAACAAAACCCCGGCAAAACGCCGGGGCGGGATTCGGAAGGAGGCATGAAACATGCTGGATAAGTTGTCTCTGGTGCTGGTCATCGTAGGCGCCATCAACTGGGCGCTGGTGGGAATCTTCCAATTTGACCTGGTGGCCTACCTGTTTGGCGGTCAGGGCGCCATGCTCAGCCGCATCATTTACACGCTGGTAGGCGCGGCAGGTCTGTGGTGCATTTCGCTTTTGTTCAGCGAGCGCGCAGTGGCGCGGGAATGATTCAGCTGCATCCGCAGCTTCCAAACGGCCTGCATCAGAAAGGCGCGATTGGTCGGCTTGCCGCGTTCGGGGTCGACCGTCGCGCCGAAGTAACGCTCGATTCCCGCAATGCTGCCTTGGGTAAATACGCTTTCCACGCAGACGCGAAGGCAGCGTTCCACCGCGGCGGGTGTGGTGCCAAACACGCGGGCGCATTCGGCGTACATAGGCCCGAGCGGAAGGTCGCTCGGGGACGGAATCATCCGTGCAAGCAGCCATGCGGCATAAGCACGGCCCTTCATGCGCTTTTTCATTGCAAGCGCATCCAAAAACTCTTCGATCGCTTGGGCGATATCCTCGCGTTCAGCCGCTGCCAAAACAGGCAGCGGTTTTTTGGCGATGAGTTCGACCAGCGTACAAAGCCTGTGAGGCGACAGACATGGATCGACCATTTTATCCGCCCAGAAAGGCCGTGCGGTCTGCCACTCGGGCGGCGCGGCAAAAAGGATGCGCGGCGGACAGACAGGGCGCGACAAGGCAAAGGCATTGCCTGCGCGAAGGCCGTCACGAAACGGCAAACAAAGGTGCATTAACAGCACATCACACGCTGCATCGCCATTTTCAAGCTTGCGTCCGTCAAAGCAGACCTCCACATCCCAATCCCGCGCTTCCATTTCATCGCGGATCATGCAGGCGCTCTGCCTGTCGGGCCAAAACATCAAAAGCCGCACATGCGCACCTCCTTAACCATGAGATGAAATACGCTGTGCGGCATGAGCTGTCCTGCGCATTAAAACCGAAACCTTTGTCAGTTTGTGTCGAATGCGCCTTCGTTTTGCGAAAGAAATGCGGCGGCTTCATTGACGGCGTCCACCAACGCGCGGGAGGAGACGGTGGCGCCTGAGATGGCGTCGATCTCCTTACCGAGCGTGAGCGGAGGCCTTAGACCGAGAAACGCCTGCAGATAGCTTTCGTCTTTGATGCGGCTGCCTACGCCTTCGGTCTCGCTGAAGCGTGCGCCGCCGACATCCAGCGCGGCGATCCTGCCCTGCGCATCCAATGTGAGCCTGACGAGCACAGGTCCGCCGTAGCCCATGACGCTGGCGTTGGCGGTGGATGTGCTTCCTTCCTGCTGCGGAGCGGCAGAGGGACGTTTGAATGTGTTGACGAGCAGCCCCGCCAGGGTAATGAGGACGATGGCAGCTGCCAAAATGAGCATGGTACGTTTGCTTCGCATGAACTGTTGCCTCCCGAGAAAACGATGCTGCATCAGTATGCGCCGAAAAAGGCGCACCGATACGCTGTTTGACATTTTTTGCGCCGTAAACCGACACAACGCCTCCGGCAGGATGGATATACTGAGCATATACTCATCACAGGAGGCGGACTATGGTACCCACATCAGGCGTTCAGGTCATGCGCTCCGCGCGCAAGCGGCTGCATTGGAGCCGCATACTGTCATTCTTCCGCAGCGAACTGCAAACGTCCCTGCAGCCTGCGGCTATGGCGTTTTGCCTTTTTCTGCTTACTTTTGTAAACTGGTTTGGCATCCCTTCGCCGTTTGCGGCAGCAATGATATTGATGTTGCCCGACAAACCGCCTGCGCTGCTGCTGTCGGGCTTGGCAGCCTCTTTGGGGATGCGTGCGCTGAACGGCCTTCCTATGGATTGGTGGCAGTATGCCGGCTGCCTGATGGTATGGCTGGTCAAACGCAAATGCCATCCGCGGGCAGGAGCGGAAACGGCCGCGCTGGGCGGGTTTGCCATGCTGCCCCGCGTGCTGGCGGCGGCAGCGGCAGGTAACGCGCTGGACGTGCTTCTCAGCTGTGCGGCTGTACCGGTTGCCATGCTTTCCGCGGCTGCCCTGCGATTTGGCATGGATGCAGCGCGTTCAACAGGCACGGTGCTGCGCGGCACTGAACGGTTTTGTCTGCTGTTTTTTGGTTTGCTGGTGGTCAGCGGGTTGGGTTATTTTCGTGTGGGCGTCATCAATCTGGGACAACTGGCGGCGGTATGGTGCGTGCTGGCATATGCGGCGGTCAACGGGCCTGCACAGGGCATTGCGGGCGGCGTGGGATGCGCGCTTGCACTGGCGCTGGTCGGGCATGACAGCGGTCTGGTAGCTGTGTTTGGTCTGATTGGTTTTGCAGGCGGCTTCCCGCAAGGGACGCATATGCGCTGGCTTGCGCTGCCCTCCGTTTTGGGAAGCAATCTGATCGCCTGGTTTTTGGCGGCTTCGCTTCTGCCGCCTCTTTTGTGGTGGACGGCAGGGGCAGGCGCGCTTGCCTTTGCGCTCACGCCGCGCAGCTGGATGGACCGGTGCAAATCCTATCTTTGCACGCCCGGAGGCGGTGCGCGCAGCATGGAAAATGCATTCGTAACGCAGCGCATCACACAGATGAGAGAGGCCATCCAAAACCTTGCAAGGGCGCTTCCGCAGCACGAGACGGAGGAAGAAACAGCAGGCGAGACGCTGGGCAGGGTGATGTGTGACAATTGTTCCAACAGGGATGTATGCTGGGGGCACAGCCGCGCACGCACCGAAAAAATGCTTTCCGCCGGGATGGAGCTTTCGCGCAAGGGGGAGGAAATCAGCGAAGAGACGCTGCCCGCGCTTGCGCATCACGGTTGTCTGAGGGCGGATGAAATGACGGATTTTGCCCGTGAAGCGCACATCAAGCACAGACGGCGCAAAGCAGCCGCGGGCAAAGCCAAATATGAGCGCGAGCTTACACTGACGCATCTGGCGGCGCTTTCGGGCACGCTTGGCGAATTGGGCGCAATGACCGCAGGAGACAGCTACAACGATCTTCTGGCAGCGCATGTCATCACCCTGGCCATTGAGGAGATGAACATGCCCGCGCGCCTGAGCTACGCACGCAGGATGGATGGACATCTGCAGGCTGCGCTGGAGGTGCAGAGCCTGATGCCTGTGCAAAAACAGCTTGAGCAGCTGCTCAAGCATCTGGCAAACAGCGAAGGGCTGGCGCTGTCAGTCTCTCGCGCAGAGCACAGAGTGGTGGAATTGGAGGAGATACCGCTGTACAGCGCGTCTGTCGGCATGGCGTCGCTTTGTGCCGACGGCGACAGCAACGGCGTGTGCGGTGACGCATGCTCAGCCAAACGCTGTGAAGGCGGCAGGCTGCTGATGATGCTGTGCGATGGCATGGGGCATGGCGAGGAGGCGCATAAGCAGAGCGAAAAAACGCTGGAATTGCTGCTTCTTCTTTTGGAGGCAGGCTATACGCGCAGGCAGGCCATCACTGCCGTGAACGGCATGATGCTCGGCGTGGAGGAAACAGAGCGTTTTTCCACCGTAGACCTTGTGGATGTGGACCTGTGGACGGGCGAAGTGTTTGGCGAAAAGCTGGGCGCGTGTGCATCGTGGGTGGTGCGAGGCAGCCATTTCAAAAAAATCGAAGGCTCTTCGCTACCGCTGGGAATATTGCGCGAAGCCTCGCCCACTGCGGCGCAGTACCGCCTGCACAGCGGCGATATACTGGTCATGGTGAGCGACGGCGTGGCGGACGTATTTGAAAACGATGCGCAATGGAAGCTGGCTCTTGAAAATAGTATATTCATCCATCCGCAGCGCATGGCGGACGCCATCCTCCGCAACGCTCTTCTAGCGGCAGGAGGCACGCCGAGGGACGACATGAGCGTAATGGTTTTGCTGATGATGGACAGGAACCACACCGCCTGAAAAAAGAAGCAGTTGCAAAACTGCTTCTTTTTTTCTGTTGACAAAGAGACGGGGGATATGGTAAACTAATATAGTTCACAAAGTGAACGAATTGCGAGAGGTGAAAAACATGCACGATACGACGTCTGTTTTGCTTCAGGAGGAACTGCTGCAGGCCTGGGTGGATATGTCGCTGCACATTCGCGGCAACCGCCTTGTATCAGGCCTTTCGTTTAACGAAATCGTCATCTGCCGCATTCTGTATGCGCAGCAAATGAAGGATGGCAAGCCCGTAACGGCGACCGACCTTTGCAAGCGTATGCATCTGCTTAAATCGCAGATCAACAAGGTGCTTACCTCCATGGAAAAGCAGGGGCTGATCGAACGCATCCGCAGCGAGGATGACCGCCGCAAAATGGAGATCCGCCTCAAACCCGGCGCGGAACAGGTCTATATCGACGCACACGCACGCATCCTCAAAATTATGGGGTTTGTATGCTCTGAGATGGGGGAGGAACAAACCCGTCAGCTGACCCAACTGCTGCACGGCGCTGTGCGTTCCATCGATCGCATCTCTGCCAATGTAGAAAGGACTTAATGATTTATGAGCGTTAAAATCGTCATTGACTCTGCCTGCGACCTGCCCAAGAATACGGCAGATGTGCTTGGCCTTGACTTTCTTGCCCTGCGTACCTTCATTGACGGTCAGGAATATCTGGACGGTATTACCATGACGGGTGAAGAGTTTTACGAAAAGCTGATTGAAAGCGACTGCACCCCCAAAACCAGCCAGGTGCCCCCTGCTGATTTTGAGGGAATCTTTGAGAAAAACGTAAACGCGGGCCACGATGTTTTGTGCATCACCGTAAGCAGCGAACTGTCCGGCACGTACCAGAGCGCGATGATCGCCGCGGAGCGTTTCGGTGATAAGGTTTGCGTGGTCGACAGCCTCAACGTGACCATCGGCGAACAGCTGCTGGTATTGCGTGCGGTTAAGCTTCGTGATGAAGGCTGGAGCGCATGGGAGATCGCCGAGATCCTCAATCACGAAAAGAAGCGCATCCGTCTGGTGGCTTTGCTGGATACCCTTGAGTACCTCAAAAAGGGCGGCAGAATTTCTTCCGCGGCTGCCATTGCAGGCACTCTGCTTTCCATCAAGCCCGTGATCGCTGTGGTGGATGGTAAAATCGAAATGCTCGGCAAGGCCCGCGGCTCCAAAAACGGCAACAATAAGCTGATGGAGCTGGTCAAGGAGTCCAAGGGCATTGATTTCAGCCGTCCCTTCATGCTTGCCTACAGCGGTCTGTCCGACCACACCCTGCGCAAGTACATCACCGACAGCCACGAACTTTACGAAGGCAAGACCGACCATCTGCCCATTTGCCTCATCGGCAGCACCATCGGTACGCATGCGGGCCCCGGCGCGCTGGGCGTTGCCTTCTTTGAAAACGAATGATGCATCTGAAAAAAAGTCCGCTTATGCGGGCTTTTTTCGTTTGTGCTGCATTTGGCTTTCGGCAGGAAAACACACTCCTCGCCGCGAAACAACATAACACCAGTGAAAGGCGGTGCATCCCATGAAAAAATATCCTGTGATCGGCATTTCCGGCAGCGTGAGCAAAAACGAGCGGGAATTGAGCGTATCCTCCTGTTATACCCGCGCCCTTGCACAGGCAGGCGCGCTTCCTGTGGTTTTGAGCCCTCATATGGATGATGAATTGCTTTCCGCGTGTCTTGATACGCTGGATGGCGTTTTGCTTGCGGGCGGTAACGATGTTGCGCCCGATTGCTACGGTCATGACCCCATTGATGAGCTGGGCGAAGTGAACCCTCTGCGCGATGATTTTGAATTTCGCCTCGTGCGCATGGCGGCGCAGCGCGATATGCCCGTATTCGGTATCTGCCGCGGCATTCAGAGCATGAACGTTGCCATGGGCGGCACGCTTTGGCAGGATATCCCCAGCCAGTACCGCACGCCCGAAGGTACCAAGGGCATTGCTCACTCCCAGACCCGCGCGGACCATTTCACCAGCCACCGCGTGCTGATCGAGAAGGGCTCCAAGCTGTACAGCATCATCGGCAAGGATGAAATCCGCGTCAATACTTTCCACCATCAGGCTGTGCGCGATGCTGCACCCATGCTCAACATCGTTGCCCATGCCAGCGACGGCGTCAACGAATCCATCGAGCATCCCGAACTGAGTTTTTTCCTTGGCGTGCAGTGGCATCCCGAACGCTACTACGACCGTGACGAAAACGCCATGGTGCTTTTCACCGCCTTCACCGATGCCGCCAAAGAATACGCCGCAAAAAAGTGACCGACAGGGCTTGACATTTTGGAACACTGCGTGTATAATTCAATACCGTGCTTAGGGGCATGGTGTAATGGTAACACGTGGGTCTCCAAAACCTTTGTTGTGGGTTCGAATCCTACTGCCCCTGCCAGAGAGCCAATCTCGCAAGAGATTGGCTTTTTCTGTATAATTTTCAAACGGAGGTGTTGGTATGGATCAGCTGT
>JAZKYW010000134.1:0-13884 GCA_045612325.1 Candidatus Limiplasma sp.
GAATACGACTGCGCCGCCGAGCACAAGCAGTGCGAAGTTTGCGGCGAATACGACTGCGCCGCCGAGCACAAGCAGTGCGAAGTTTGCGGTGAATACGATTGCACCGCCGAGCACAAAGCCTGCGAAATCTGCTCTGTGATCGACTGCACTGCTGATCACACCAACTGGTGCGATATCTGCAAGTTCGATAACTGTGGCAAGGATCATATGCAGCTTGGCGTAATGCTTCAGCAGCCCGCTCTCAATATGGCTGCCGGCATCGCTGAAGGCGAAACAGCTAATCCCCTGGAAGGTCGTACCGCAACTTTTAACACAGATAATATCTGGTTGTACAGTGCCCCCGGTACCTTGTCCCAGATGATCGCAAAGACATTGCTGCCTACGAAGGTAGTGATCGTGGAGGTCAGTGCCAACGGCGAATTCTGCCTTGTTGACGGCGTTGACAAAGCATGGCCTGAGGATTATAAAACAGCCAAATATGTAAAAACCAGCGTGCTGACGTTGGATCCTCTCGAGGAATGCCCCGTTTGCAACACCCCCGGTTGTACCATCGAGCATATCCAGTGCGCTATCTGTGGCAAGTACGATTGCACGCTTGTCCACTTCTATTGTGATATCTGTAATGCTTACGATTGCGGCAAGGCCCATCTGGTTTGCCAAGCTTGCGGTACGGTGGATTGCACGCAGTCTCATATCTGGTGCGGCTATTGCGGCGGTTACGATTGCGGTATTGAGCATGAGGATGAATTCCAGCCGGATACCACCCCTGTTATTCCCAATAATCCCAGCCTGAAGCCCGGCGAAGCGGTGACTATTGTGGATGAAGAGGGCAACGCCCTTTCCCGTCTTTCTTTGCAGGAAGGCAGAAAAACCAGCATCAGCGCATGGCCGTCCGGCAGCGCAAGCAGCTATCAGTGGCAGGTGCGTTACAACAACGCCAATGACCTGTGGGTCAATATTGCAGGAGCCACGCAAAAGGGGCTTCTTGTTTCGCCTGCCATGTTCTTGAAAATCATCGATTATCAGGGCTCTACAGCTGTGCGCTGCGTGGCAACCAGCGGCGATGATGTCAAAATCAGCGATGCGCTGCCTGTAATTGTGGAGGAGGCAGTACCCCCGCAGCAAATGATGATGTTTGCTGCCCGTCCCTCTACCGGCGATAATGGCGAAACAGCTGTGATTGCGGAAGATGACGGCACTGTGCAATACTCTATTACCATTGAGTATAAATTCCAGAATGGCGATACCGCTGCAACTGCCAAGACGAATTGGCTCTCCGCAGGTCAGGATTATGTTCTGGATGTAGAAAGTCCCCCTGTCGTGGGCTATAAACCCGACCGTGAACGCATTACCGAAACCATTACCGCCATTTCCGGCAACCTTTCCTATACCGTTACCTATCTGCCTGATTATGTGGATTTCATCGTTGTTCACCATCAGCAGAATGTTGGTAATAATGACTATACTGCTGTTAAAACCGAGAACAAGACCGGCCTGACGGGTACTCCCGTAGGTAGCGGTCTGGAGCTAAGCTATAGCGGCTTTTACGATTTGGTCTACGACCCCTACATCACCGTGGCGGCGGACGGCAGTACCGTTATCAATATCTATTATGACCGCTATTACTATCTGGTTTCGCTGGATATGAACGGCGGCCACGGCGTGGAGCCCATCTACGCCCGCTTTGGTACGCCCATCAATGCCTCTGCGCTTGTGCCCCAGCGCACGGGTTATGCCTTTAACGGCTGGAGCCCTGAGCTGCCTTCTTCTGTGCGTGGCGGATCTGAGCATACTGCTCAATGGACGAATGCAGAAACGGAATTTACGGTTGCATTTTGGTATGAAAATGCCAATGACGAGGATTATACCTTTGTTGGCAGTGTTCAGGGGACTGGCATTACTGGAAGTAAAGTAAATGGTGCGGACTATCAGAACGAGCAGTACAGCGACTATAATGCGGATTTTGCAAAGCACTTTACTTACAGCCATGCGGATTCCAATGTGGAGATCGAGGCTGACGGTTCTGCTGTGGTCAATGTATATTTCAGCCGTAACGAGTATTTGCTGGAATACTACACGCTGAACTGCGTACATATTCAGAATAATCTGCATGACGCTAATTGCTGTTCGCTAACTTACCATGACCATAGTTCTGGCTGTAGCTATACCAAGTGTGGTATAACTGCACATAACCACTCAAATGGCCGAAATTCCTCTTGTAATACCAACTCATGTTCTTACGGTTATGAGCATGTACATAGCAAGAGTTGTGTTAAAAATGATCTCTATACAGTATCCGACAATAAAGATGATTTAGAGGAGAAATACGGAACAAATTTGCCAAACGGCACCGAAAGACAACTTACTAAAGTAGTCAAGATGTATTTTGTTATTTTTGATGGCGTTTGGTATAGATGTTGGACTGCTACACAAGATTTCACATGGAAATGTGGCGGAGAAAAATCAAAACTTACCGCTCACACGCATACAACAGCTTGCTGCAACATGCAACAACATTCTCATACGCAAAGCTGCTGTTCTATCACTGCGCATACCCATACATCTGGTTGTAACACCACCAACTGCAAGCATATTGCTGCCTATGAGTTGGATAATCCTTGGAGCTGTGGTTGCAGCAACGCCAAAAATGCCGAAGGAAGATGGACAACTGACCCCAATGTCGGTGGATATTCCGGCTACCATAAGTATGAATCCAATGTGGGTCATATTCATCGTCAGATGGAAGGTGAAGAAAAGGGTTATCGCCTTGTTGACGTTGTCATGGGTGGTGTGGAAACCGGTGAGTTCCCTGGAGTAAGTGAAGGCGCTATGGGTACCTTCACCTCCATGCCCGGCGGATATACTGCAATTTACCGAAGCTACAACGGTTCCAATAAAGTCTACAAGATGACCTACTGGCTGGAAACTTACGACGGCACCGGAACACGAACCTTTGAGGGCAAAAACTATAAGAAGGGTGATGTGTTCTTTACGAACATGGCCTATGTCGGATATGTAGGTGACTATGTTAACGGTTTGCCCCAAGGTTATAAAGTGAACAAGGGTGCCTACGGTGATACTGATAATACAACTTCACCCACAGAAACCTATACAGAGTTTTTAACACCGACCAATACAGCTGGTTATTCCCAATACCATAACTTCTATTATGACCTGCAGGAGTTTACCCTTACGTATTTTAACGGCAGTACCATTGCAGCGAAGCGAACCATGAAGTATGACGAGCCGCTGACAAAAGCCACATACGATCTGCAAAATCTGTCCATGACCTCTCCCTATGGTAATGGCTACTATTTTGAGGGCTGGTATTTGGATGCGGATTGTACCATCCCCGTTGCTTGGGGCAGTACTCGTATGCCTGACGGCGGTATGGCGGTCTATGCCAAATGGGCCCCGGTTACCCATACCGTAACCACTTATGAAACCAAGGGCGGCACTAAGCTGGGCACCTATACCGCATCCCACGGCACTGCGGTTACCAATCCCCCCACTGATCCCATTCGCTCCGGCTACAACTTCGTTGCCTGGTTCTACGAAGAGGACGGTGTGGAAAAGGCATACAACTTCTCCATGCCCGTGTACAAGGATATGGTGCTGTATGCCGCCTGGACCAGCGATTCGTTGGTAAACGGTACCATCAGCTATATGATTGAGGGTACATCCACCAAAATTGCGGCGGATACCCCCATCAGCGGTCTGCTGGGCGCCTCCAAAACCTACGAGGCCAAAACGGGTACGGAACTGAACGATGGTTATCAGGCTGGTTATTTCCCCGGAATTACCAGCCATAACATTGAGTTCTCCACTACGGCTTCGCAGAATAACTGGATCTTCTATTACAAAAAAATGGATGATGTGGCTTACACCGTTCGTTATGTGGATAAGGATACGGGCGAAGTGCTGCACGAAGAAACCACAGGAACATCCAACGCCGGCAAGATTACCGTGACCCATATCACCATCTCCGGCTATGCGGCGGATGCATACAGCAAGGACCTGATGCTGTCCTCCGATCCTAAACTGAATGTGGTTACCTTCTACTATACGAAGGATGAGGTTCACGCCCCCGTTCAGGTGGAACACTACATTCAAAACACCAATGCTACGGGTTATATCCACTACTTCAGCCCGCAGCCCTACAACGGTACCATTGGCGAAACGCAAACCGCAGAACCGCTGAACCTGACAGGCTTTACCCACAATGCTGCTTTGAGCACCAATGGGGTGAAACTGACGGAAGAAGGCCTTGTACTGAGGCTGTACTATGACCGTAATAGCTATGCGTACACGTTCCGTTTCCTGAAGCAGGGAACAAATGAGGAATTGGCCCCCGACGTTAGCGGCGTTGCGTTGTACAACGCAACGGTGAACCAGATCGCCAAAACCATTCCCGGCTATGTGTTGGAAACTGCAGGCAGCCTGACCATTACCATTGGCGCAGATGAAAATGCCAACGTCAGAATTTTCTACTATGTGGAAGATACCGTTGACATTCGCTATCAGGTAGGTGCGGTTAAGGGTGGTACGGTAAGCAGGGATTCTGAATCCGTGCTTGCTGTAACGGGCAGCCCCGCAGGTGCCACGGCAAAGGCCGATGAAGACTATCAGTTTAAAGGCTGGTATACCAACTATGCCTGTACCGCAAAGGTATCCGATGCGGCAGCGTTTGTGCCCGGCAAGACGAATGGCGTATATGTAGCAGCTACATATTATGCAGGTTTTGCCGAGACAACAGTAGCTGTTAACTATAAGGTTGTCGGTCCCGAAGGCAGCGCCACTTTGAGCAAGACCACAGAGCAGGTTGCTGTTTTGAGTGGCAGGGCAAACGGCAGCACCGTAACCGCTGCAGACAAGTATGAGTTTGTCGGCTGGTTTGATGCTGACGGCAACAAGGTTGGCACTAATGAAACCTTTGTACCCACAAAACGCGGCGAAAAATGGGTTGATGGAACAACCTATTCCGCCAAGATTGTGGAGAAACAGGCTACAATTAACTATGTTGCGGTAGGCAGCGGTAGTGTTGCGCCCGCAAGCGAACAGGTGGATATGCTGACAGGTGTGGCTAAAGGTGCTACTGCTACGGCAACCGAAAATATTGCGCAGTTTGTTGGCTGGTACGAGCATGAGGCTTGCGAAGGTGCTGCACTGAGCACAGACGCCACCTTTGCGCCCAATCGACCTGCTGATGGCTGGGCAGAAACCCAGACCTACTATGCCAAGTTTGAGCCTATTCAATACATGATCACGTTTGAGGATAGCGGTAATACCGTAAGCACGCTGAATTATGTGCACGGCGATACGCTGACTCTGCCTGACGTTGAAAACGGCAATTATTTGGTGCGCTGGACGGTGAAGGAATCCGATGGCGATTGGGTACAGGACGCAGCCGTCTCAAATGGCGTTATCAATCATTACGGCAATGTGACCCTGGTAGCGAACTGGACAATCAAAGTTGTATGGGTTGATTGGGATTTCCAATTGCTCACGGACGAGGATGTGCTGGACGTTCAGCTGGATGTTCCTTTTGGTGCAGATCACGTGTACAGCGGTGAACGTACAACAGTGCAGCTGGCGCAACGCCGAAACAATGCACAATACACTTATACCTTTAAGAAGTGGGCAGTGGAAGATCTGTCCCGTTACGAAACCTTGCTGCAAGAGGATATCAAGGGTATTGTCGTTTACCGTGCTGTCTATGACCGAACGACCAACAAATACACGATCACCTGGCAGGATGATGAAGGAAATACCATTGATCAGACAGATGTAGAGTACGGTAAAGTGCCCACCCACGCTGATCCCACCAAGGCAGCAACCGCTGAGTATACCTACACCTTCAACGGCTGGACGCCTGAAATTGTTGAGGTAACCGGCAAAGCAACCTATCAGGCGACCTATACCGCTGCCAAGCGAAGCTATACCATCACGTGGCTCAATGATGATGGCTCTGTCATTGATACCACGACTGTTGAGTATGGCAAAACGCCCACCCACGCTGATCCTACCAAGGCAGCAACCGCCGAGTATACCTACACCTTCAACGGCTGGACGCCGAATGTGGTGGCGGTAACCGGCGAAGCTACCTATAAGGCGACATACACCGCAGAAAGAAACGGCTATACCGTTATCTGGAAAAATGATGATGGAACAATTCTGGAAACGGATAATAACGTTGCATACGGTGCAATGCCGACTTATGATGGAGAACAACCGGTAAAGGCAGCTACGGCACAGTACAGCTATACCTTTGCCGGGTGGAATGCGGACCCTGTTGCGGTAACCGGTGATGCAACCTATACGGCCACGTTCACAGAAGCGGTGAACAAATACACCGTAACCTTTGAGAACGACGATGGAACCGTGTTGTCTTTGGAGGAGTATGAGTACGGCACTCGGGCAGAGGACATTGTTAAACCCGCCGATCCTACCAAGGAGGCTACTGCCGAGTTTACCTACAAATTCACGGGCTGGAATCCTGATATTGTTGAAGTAACGGAAAATAAGGTCTATACTGCTAAGTATTCCGCCGAGACAAACCGTTATACTTTGACCGGTGAAATCGAAAATGGTAGTGTGGATGGTCCGGTAACTGTTGAATACAACACAGCAGCAGAGCTTGTCTTTAAGCCTGCCAACGGCTATAAAATGACCGGATGGAAAGTATCCACGGAAAACGAGTCGCATACCTTTGCTACTGATCAAAACGCTTATATTCATAAGATTTCTCAGATGAAGCAGGATGTTACCGTTACCGTTTTTACCGCTCCCATTAAGTACACCATAACCTACGAATTGAACGGTGGCGAGCTGGCAACCGGTGTAACCAACCCCGCGGAGTACACCATTAAAACAGAAACCTTCACCCTGAACAATCCCGTAAAAGCCGGGTATAAGTTTAAGGGCTGGGCGACTTCTGCAAATGATACGGTTGGAAATGAAAGCGTCACTGTTGAAAAGGGCACGACCGGTCATAAGACTTACTACGCAGTGTGGGAAAAAGCCCTTGTTGATCTGACCATCACCACGACGAGCAGTGATCAGCAGCAGAGCTACATTTTCACCGTTGAAGGTACGCCTTCTGATTCCACCTACGGCACGATCACGCTGGATGTGGTTCTGGTGGGTACAGACAGTATCACCATCAAAGATCTGCCCGTTGGTGAGTACAAGGTGTCTGAAAAGAATGATTGGAGCTGGCGAGAGCAAAATGTTGCCATTCGAACGGTACAGCTGCGAAATGAAAGTCAAACGATTAACTTTGACTTCGGCCAAGTGGATAACCTTTATTGGCTGAGCGGTTACAGCTACAAATGCAAGAAGGGAGGCAGCGAACAATGATAAAAGAAAATAATAGACGCGTTCACCGACGCAGAAATAAGAAAAAGAAAGCGTTGTATTTGTTCCTGAGCATTGCGCTGCTCCTTACGCTTGCAGTAGGTGGAACGGTTGCTTATGTTGTAGCAAGAACCGCCGCAGTAGAAAACCGTTTTGGACCAGGCAGTGTTTCATCTTCGGTTAACGATAACGGCCAAGTCACCAATAACGGCAATGTGGATGCTTATATCCGCACTGCCGTTGTGGTGAACTGGATGAACGCGAATGGAAATGTATACGGCCTCAGACCGAACTATTCCATCTCTGTTAATTCCAACTGGAAGCAGATCGGCGATTTCTACTACTATACTGATAAAGTTGCACCGAATGACACGACGGTAACAGCTCCGGTTACGGTGTCCGTAAGTGGTAATCCTCCTTCGGCTGCGTACAGCCTGAGTGTTGAGATCGTTGCGGAAGCCCTTCAGGCAGATGGTGAGACAGATAGTGGAAAAATCGCCTATCAGAGTGCTTGGAAAATTTCATCTATCGGTGATTAAGGAGGTACAGCTATGAAGCGATTTGCAAAGTTCTGTACGTTCCTTATGATACTGGTTATGGTTTTCTGCTTCGCTATGACAGCGTTTGCCGACGGTTCTGTTGTCTATAACGAAAATGCAAATAAGTTTATCTTTTTGCCCGGCACAACAGATTCGCCTACCAGTCTTTTTCAAAATTTCCGAAATGTGATGCCGGGTGATGTCCTGACGGAACAGATTTTGATTAAGAACAAGACGTCCAACCAGGTAAAAATCAAGGTTTATATGCGATCCTTGGGAGCTCAGGAACATACAGATGATTTCCTGTCCCGAATGAATCTGACGGTGAAGCAGAAGGAGGAAACCATCTTATTTGCTGCCCCGGCAGATGAAAGAGCACAGCTTACGGATTGGGTATATCTTGGAACCGTTTACTCCGGCGGCAATATTACGTTGGATGTAATTCTGGAAGTTCCCATTGCGTTGGGCAATGCCTATCAGAATGAGATAGGATATATCGATTGGGAGTTTAAAGTTGAGGAACTTCCCATCGAACCATCTGATCCGCGACCGCCGCAGACCGGTGAAACAAGCGAGATTTTCGTGTATTCCGGTTTGATGGTGTTTAGCCTTGTTGCCTTCATTATTCTTCTCATTGGTAAACGTAAGAAAAAAGAAGAATCGGCCTGATCAAACTACAGCCCATCCGTAATAGCAGCTGCTGAAGGGATGGGCTTTTTTGACCTGTAATATGGAACAATTTTGTGAACACTATCGTTCTTTCCTTTGGAAACAATGTACAAATCAAAATGCTAAAGATAAAAGGAGCGTATAAACCATGAAATGCTTGAAATGCGGTAAGGATATTCCCAGCGGAGCAGCGTTTTGTCCGTGGTGCGGCGATGCTGTGCGTAAAAGTGCGCCGCAGACCGGCAGAATCCCGGACGATATCCGTCTGGATGCGCTGAAGCGCGCAGCGGCGCGTGCTGCCGGAAGTCAGGCGCATCAGACGGAAAAGAACCCGCAGCCTTCTGCGCCTTCTGCCGCGAAAGCCCAGCCTTCTGCGCCTGCTGCCACGGCCAGCACGCCTAATCCCTCCGCACAGCCTAAGCCCGCGCCCAAGAGTCCGTTTATGGGTTTCTTCCTGCGCACGGCATTTCTCAGCCTCAGCGCATATATGATTTTCAACGGTATGGCAGTGCCGGGTATCATCCTGCTGGTGATTACGCTGGCTGTGATTTGGAGCAAGTGATCGGGTAAAAGCCAAACACCCGCGCCTCCTTCCACAGCATTTTGCAGAAGGGGAAAGGCGGGGTTGTTTTTGTTCCTGCTGCCAATAAAAAGCCCCTGACGCCGAAGCGTCAGGGGCAGGGTTTCGAGGGATTAGTCAGCGAAAGCGGCGTTCAGAGCGGTGCCGATAGCCTGACAGTCGACGGTAGCACCGGCGATCATGTCAACGCCGGCGTCCTGAGCGGTCAGGATGGCGGTGACATATTCGGTCAGCTGCTCAGCAGTCATGAACAGATGCTCGCTGCCGCCGGTCACTTCGATGGCGGTCAGCTGGCCACCGGCAACAGTGAAGCTGACTTCAACTTCGCCGTGCAGGTTCTCAGCCTTGCCAACGTATACGCCGTCAGCCTTGCCTTCCCAAGCGGGACCGGTCTTGGCATCGGTTTCGTATACCTTGATCTCGGAAACAGCGCCGAAAGCGGTCTGAGCGGCAGCGCGGCCGGACAGCATGGCTTCAGACAGGAACACGCCGTTCTGGTACAGGTTGGACACGTAGGAGCCCAGCTGGCCAGCCTCATACAGGCCGGGGATGGGGTTCTCGTTGCAGTCCAGAACACGGCCGGCGGTGTCGCGCTTGGCGCCGCCGGTGGTGGCTACCAGAGTGGGGGTGATCTCAACAGCGTAGAAGGGGCCGTTTTCGATCTTGGCCATCTTGGCGGGATCGCGGTTGAACTCGGAGTCAACACCGGCTTCGCAGTCGGCGTTCCACTTTTCAATGGTAGCCTTCAGCTGCTCGGGGTCACGGTCGATCTTGGCAGCCAGCTCTTCGATGGTGTCAGCCTTGATGATCCAGCCCTTTTCGAGCTCAGCCAGGTTGTCGGAGGACCACATCACACCTTCGGTGGTGGTGGGCCAGCTCAGCCACTGAGAAGCGATGGAACCGGCAGCGCGGGTAGCATCGTCGAAGATCAGGTGAACGGGCAGAGCGCGCTCATGGGGCAGGTCAACATAGCGGCCGTACTCCATGTACTTCATGTGCTGACGATGGTAGCCGTAAGCTTCGTTGTAGAAACGGGTACCTTCAGCAGAGATTTCGATCCAGCTGTTGCCGGCCATGGTGAAGTTGCGCATGAAGGTAGCCTCGTGCTCGGGCACCTTGATGCCCAGCCAGAAGCCGCCGGACTGAGTCTGGTTGTTCATGTGCCAGATCTTGGCGCCGGCTTCCATCAGCATCTTGATGCCGTCGCCGGTGTTGCCGGGGGTGCCGGCGGTGTAAACGGTGTCCATGCCGTGGAAGTCACGCTGCATTTCGAGGTTGTTCTCGAAGCCGCCGCAAGCCAGCAGAACGCCCTTTTCGGACTTGATGGCGATCTCGGTGCCGTCAGCCTGACGGGCAACAACGCCGAATACTTCCTTGGTTACAGGATCCTGAACCAGGGAAACAGCGGGGGTTTCGTACATAACTTCGATGCCACGTACGGCAGCAGCCTTGTCGAAGCAGTGCCATACGCCGCCGTTTTCGAAGGTGGAACCGATCTGACGCAGGTGAGCGGAGCAGCCGTCGAAAACAGAGCCTTCGAAGGTGTCGAACTCAACTACCATGGAACCCCACTTCAGGGGGCCGCCGCCAACGTAACCGGCTTCGTAACCGGCGGAAGCAGCGATGGACTCGATCCAGGGCAGCTGATCAGCAAAGCCCTGGCACAGCCAGTCCATGTACTCTTCGGGGATGTCGTTGGGCTCGTTGCAGTTGGTCAGGTAGGTCTTCAGGGTGCTTACAGCCTCCTGAGCGGGTACCAGGAAAGTCTGACCGGAAGCGATGGAGTTGCCGCCTGCGAGAGAGCGGGGCATCTTTTCCAGTACCAGAACGTCAGCTTCGGGGTCGATGTCGTGCGCTTCAACAGCAGCAGCGGCGCCGGCCAGGCCGTAACCAACGATCAGGAAATCGACTTCGCGATCCCAGGCGGTGATCTCACCGGGGGTCTTTACCCAGTCTTCCGCAGCAAAAGCGCTGGTCATGGTCATGCACAGCACCAGAGCGAGGATCAGAGAGAGAAACTTCTTCATTTGAAAGTCCCTTCCTTTCTTCTAGTACGCATTATGGTATTTCCTTTATACAGGTGTAATGCGTTAATTTAATTGTACCCATGCTTCCACCATATGACAATGTCACAAATGGGAAGATTGTTACTATTTTATCAATCTTGTATTTGTTTTGTTTTTCTTTGCTTGACATTTTTCCTGACAGCCAGTATGATGAGCCACGGAAAAAATCCATTTTTTAAGGAGATGCCTGTTTTATTTATGAAGAAACTGCTGAAAAATAAAAACGTGCTGCTGGTTGTTGGCCTGCTGGTGATTTGCGCAGCGGTGCTGGCAGTAGCCACCCTGGTCAATACCGAGCCCGAGACCCTGCCCGAAGTACCCACCCTCTCTGAAGACGTCAACATGCCTGCAGGTTACATCCTTGCCCAGAAGAACGGCGACGGCGGCTGGATTCCCCTGGCTACGGGCGAGGATATGGTCGTGAGCATTTCTGATGAAAACGACCCCGGCATCAAAAACGTGCTGCGCATTACCAAAAACGGCTTCAGGATGGAATCCTCCACCTGCGACAATCAGGACTGCGTGGACCAGGGCGAAGTAACGCTGGAAAACATGAGCGAGCGCGTGCTGATGAACATGGTCATCTGCCTGCCGCATCAGCTGAGCGTGGAATTGTACTCCATCGAACAGCTGGTGGAAATGAGCGTAAGCGAATAACGCTGCATATTAAAAAGAAGCGACTCCTGGCGAGCCGCTTCTTTTTGTTATTCATATTCGATCACACTTCCCAGCCGAAGTTCTCCTTCAGTGTTTCGGGGGTGTGCAGCTCCAGCACTACCTCGTTGGGCAGGCAGATGATCATGTTGCTCAGTACACGGGTTTTGATGTTATCAAGCGTAACCGTGCCCTGCTCCACGCAGTCCTGATTGTCGCAGGAGGAGTGCTCCATGCGTACGCTGTCGGGGGTGATGTAGACAGTGTTGGTGGTGGTTTCATCCTGCCTGAGGGTGAAGGAACCTTCGCCGACAAGGGGCAGGGGCTCGTACACGATGCCGCGCACGGAAACGACCAGATAGGCATCCGTTACGGGCATGGTGGGCACGGGGGCTTCGGTCGCATCGGCAGCGGCAGAAACTTCGGTCACGGCGGGCGTTTCGGTGGCCGCAGGAGTTTCGGTCACAGCAGGCGTCTCGGTCGCTTCAGGCGTTGCGGTCGCCGTGGGTTCAGCGGTGGTCAGTACGGGAGCATCCTCCGAAATGGTGCGCTCCTGAGGAATCAGCATAGCTGCCGCGAACACGGCGGCAACCAGTACAAAAACGATCGTCAATACCAGCAGGTTCTTCTTGTTCATGACGGGTACATCCTTTCAAATGCGAAAAAAGATCCTTCCAAAAAGACCGTGGATAATCATACCCCACAAAGCCTGCAACGTCAAGGAAAGATACACAAAACAACTGTTTTTGCAGAACAAAAACGGTTGCGTGAGATGCCTGATTGTTATATAATTAACATATCTATGGCACGAATGTGTCAAAATAATAAGGAGGAGATCCCTATGAAGAAGATCCTCGCGGTCATCCTTGCTCTGGCAATGATGATGACCTCCGTGCTGGCTCTGGCTGAAACCAGCTACACCGGCACCGGCAAGGGTTTCGTTGCTGACATCAAAGTCACCGTTACCCTGAATGACGACGGCTCCATCGCCAATGTTGTGGTGGACGAGTGCAACGACACGCCCGGCGTGTGCGACACCGCTGTTGAAAAGATCCCCGCTGCGATGGTAGAGCTGAACTCTATCAACGTAGACACCGTCGGCGGCGCTACCTTTACCTCCAACGGCATTCTGGCAGCTGTCAAGGATGCTCTGGAGAGCAACGGTGTAGATACCACCGCTCTGATGGAGAAGAAGGAAATCGTAGTCGAAAAGGCTGCTGACGAGACCCTCGAGTGCGACGTAGTCGTCATCGGTGCCGGCGGCGCCGGTCTGGCTGCTGCTATCACTGCCGAACAGAATGGCGCCAAGGTTATCGTTGTTGAAAAGATGCCCAAGGTTGGCGGCAACACCATCCTGGCCGGCGGCGCTGTGAACGCTGTTGAAGACCGCAGCGAGTTCGCCATCAAGCAGAACGACTCCGTATACTGGCACTACACCCAGACCCTGTCCGGCGGCGACTATCAGGGCGACCCCGAGCTGGTTATGACCCTGGTTGAGAATGCCTACGCAGGCATCCAGTGGACCAAGGAACTGGGCATGGATTGGCTGGGCGAAGAAGCTGTATTCACCGTTTCCGGTGGCCTGTGGCCCCGCGCCTGGAAGCCCGCCGGCAAGGCCAGCGCCGGTTTCTTTGAAACCTACGGCAACTACATCGACAACACCGACAAGATCGACCTGATGCTCAACACCAAGGCTGAGGAAATCATGGTTGATGAAGACGGCGCTGTTTGCGGCATCGTTGCCACCGGCGAGACCGGTAACACCATCACCATCAACGCCAAGAGCGTTGTAGTCGCCACTGGCGGCTTCTCCAAGAACGTTGAGCTGCGCATGGCTTATGACGCCATCTGGGGCACCCTGGATGCTTCCGTTAAGTCCACCAACCACGAAGGCGCCACCGGCGACGGCGTGAAGATGCTGCAGGCTCTGCAGGCTGACTTCATCCAGATGGGCAACATTCAGCTGCTGCCTCTGGGCGACCCCAAGACCGGCTCCCTCTCCGGCAACATCGAGCACGGC
>JAZKYW010000135.1:0-6032 GCA_045612325.1 Candidatus Limiplasma sp.
AATGATAGTGCGGCCCGGGATAATTGCTGGTGATACGCGCCGCAACGCGGGTGAAATCCCCGCGGCCTGTTTGCAGGCGCAGGCATACGCGCCCGTCGGGCAGGGCGTGACGGTACTCCAGCCAGGGCATATGAAAAACAGCTGCGGAATTGATGCTGCGCATGGGCAGTAACCTCCAAAAAAATCGGGTAATGTGCGCCTGCGGGTAGTATGGGCCGCGGGAGCGGGTTTATCCGTTGCGTTTTGATTGTCTGATGAGCATAACGTTCGTTTTGGCAAGCATAACACAATCCGTTTGGGCTGTCAAGGAACGCCATGCACGTCCCGTTCATAGGGTGTGGTGGGCGGCCAATTTACTTTTCGCCCGTTTCGTGATAGAATAAGGGCGCATCAGGTCGCCCCGGAGCGTGAAAAATGAGAAGAGGCGACGTATATATGGCAGGTCTGGACCCTGTGATCGGCAGTGAGCAGGGCGGATTCAGGCCTGTTGTGATCATTCAGAACGATACAGGAAATCTGCATGCCCCTACGGTGATCGCCGTGCCGGTAACGTCCAGCACAGGCAAGCCCGCGCTGCCCACCCATGCGCCGCTTGCGGCGGGGGAAGGCGGCCTCTGGCGCGATTCCATCGCCCTGTGCGAGCAGGTGCGTACGCTGGAAAAAACGCGCCTGAACAGGCGGCTTGGCGCGGTGAGCACGCAAAGCCTGCGCGGCATCGAGCATGCGCTGCAGATATCGCTGGATATGCAAACCTCCCATGGGAAAGACTACACATAAGCACTGCTTTGTTGAAAGGATAGTACACCGATGAAAAAAATGGCGATCTTCAAAAACGAGCGGGTCATGGCGTACCTGCAGATCGTGCTGGGATGCCTGCTTGGCGCAATGGCATATCCCATGTTCCTTACGCCCAACTTTATTTCTCCCGGCGGCCTGACGGGCGTTGCCATGGTATTCAATTACCTGTTCCACTGGCCCGTAGGTACGGTGAGCCTGCTTTTGAACATCCCGCTGTTTTTGGTGGGCTACCGTGCAATGGGCCGTGTGTTCGTGTTCCGCTCGCTGATTGCCATGATCCTGTTTTCCCTGCTGATCGACCTTCTGCCCCTGCCTGTTGTAACGCAGGAGCCGCTGCTGGGCGCGCTGTTTGGCGGTGTGCTGCTGGGCGTGGGTCTGGGCCTCATCCTGCGCGGCGGCGCCACAACGGGCGGCACGGATATGGCGGCGCGCATGGTGCATAACCGTTTTCAGCACATCACGGTGGGCGTTCTGCTCTTTGGCCTGGATTGCATCTCCGTGCTGATGGCGGGCTTGTTCATCGAGGTGGAATACGCGCTGTATGCGCTCATCTGCATCTATATCTCCTCCAAGGTCATTGATATCGTTATGCTGGGCACCAGCCGCGAAAAAGCTTGCTATGTTATTTCCTCGCAGCATGAAAAGATCAAGCATGAACTGATGCACAAGCTGGAGCGCGGTGTGACCGTGCTGCGCGCTGAGGGCGGTTGGAGCGGAGAGGAACGCCCCGTGCTTTTGTGCGTGCTGACGCCGCAGGAGCTGACGCAGCTGAAAGCCATTGTGAGGGCTGAAGACAGCAGTGCGTTTGTGTTTATCTCCGATGCGCATGAAGTACTGGGCGAAGGTTTCCGCAAACTGGCGGAATGATATTTGCATAAGAAAACAGGCACAGCAGGGTGAATGCTGTGCCTGTTTTCTTGTGCGGTGAAAAAGCTCGCTGTGCGATCTTTTCCACCGGGAACGGCACCATTTGCCTGCTCGCCTGCGGCTCGCCGGGCGGCAAATGGTGTAAAGAAATCCTTGCTGCGCAAGGATTCCGCACCCACCGCGCATGTCGCTGGGTTCGGAATAAAAAGTAGGAGGGTCAAAACCCTCCTACACCTCCCAAGGGGAGCGGATATCGTTTTATTCTGCAGCGGCGGTGAAAGCCTCGAAGAAATCGGGGCAGCTCCAGGTGCCGCATGCGCTGATGCTGTCCTCGCCGGCGGTCAACTGCAGCACGAGGCCGTTTTTCAGGCCGATTTGCATGGATGCGCCGTTGGAGAAGGCGGTGCTCTGATAATCCGCCAGCTCAAAGAGGGTGTTCATCAGGCTGAGCACGGTTTCGGGCTCGGCCACTCGGCCCATGCCCGCGATTTCGATCCATTCGGCGTCCTCGGGGGCGCAAAGGGTATCCTGCAGCGTTTCGCTGCCGATGATGGCAGTGCCCGCATAGCTCACGCGCTGGAAAACGCGCAGACCGCCTTCTGCGTTGGCGGCGACAAGCGCGCTGCCGCTGCTGCCGATGGCGTATACGTTTTCGCCAAGCGAAACGGTGTTGCTCACCACGCCGCCTGCGGACAGGGCAGGCTCGATGTTAAACTCCGTTACCGTACCGAGCGTATCGCCCAAAAGCGATGTGCTCAGCGCGTCGGGGGCGGTGAGCATGCGGTAGGTCGCGCCGTTGAGGCTGATGAGCGGGAAGCCGCTACTTTCTTCCTGCGCAAAGAGCGTATCGTTGCTGCGGCGGGCGGAGGCACTCATGGAAATGCTGCCGTGAGGCATATCGCCCGCTGTGCGGGGCTGCTCGGTGGGCATGGTCTGCACGCCTGCTGAGCGGGATTGCAGCACGTTTTCGTTGATGGTCAGGCCGGGGGTAGCGTCATTCTGCGTTACGGTCATCACCGCGCCCGCACAAAGCACCAGCGCGGCACATACGGCCACCATGGGACGCATCACAGCGCGAATGCTGCGAGGCTGCTTCTTTTCGGCTGCTTCCAGCTTGATTTTGGCCAGCAGGGTCGGGCTCGCCTCAAGGCCTCCCAGCTGTCGGTTTGCAATGTCCGACAGGTTTTCAAGGCGTTTCATAGCGCAGCTCCTTCTTCTTTCAAAATTTCCTCCAGCTTTTTGCGTGCTCTCGACAGGCGGCTGGAGATAGTGCCTTCGGGCAGGTCGAGCATCTCGGCGATTTCACTGATACCGTAGCCCTGATAATAGTACAGCAGGATGGATTCGCGGAAAGCTGCAGGCAGGCGATGGATGGCGCACATCATGGCCTCTTCATCGTCGCGCTGCGTGGAGTTGTCCGGCGCGGGGATGGTCTCAAAGACGGGACTTCCCAGCACCACACGCTTGACCCACGCGCCGCGCCACAGGTCGCGGCAGCGGTTGAGCGCTACTTTCAAAAGCCACGCCTTCTCGCGGCCTTCTTCCAGCTGCGGGGCGTTGGTCATCAAACGCACGAAAACATCCTGACAAACGTCTTCGGCTTTTTGACGGTCGCCAAGATAGAAGTAGCTCACACGCAGCACGTCGGTGGCGTACTTCTCGTACAGTTCTTCAAAGTTCAGCATATATGAGCCTCCGTTTGTGTCCGGTCAGCCACGACCGGCGGCTGTGCTCGACTATATAACGCATCAGCCGGGGGAAAGATTGCATGCAAACAGGAAAAAACGCAAAATTATTCTTGCCCTTCGGCAGACTGTTCATGCGGTCCAAGCAGAATAAGCGTGCCGAGCAGAACCACAAGAGAGACTTCGCAGCTGTAGACCACCGTGCCAAGCAGCGATACGGCAAACAAAGCGGCATAGCACAGAACCAGCTGCCATCTGTGCAGGTTGGAGCGCAGACCGTGCAGGCTGCCGCGGCCGGTGAGCCAAACCACAAAACCAAAGGCGATCAACCCCAAAATACCTGATGCAGAGATCAGATCCAGGATATCGCTGTGGAAACTGATGAAGCTTTGTCCTGTGAAGAGGCTGCCGGTCAGCGGCGACATACGGATGCCATCCACCGCGGTCATGTAATAAATGAGTCGGCTGGTGGAACTGATCTCGTTGCCCTGCAGTGCAGCCAGTATCTGGGTGAGGTTGTTGGTAACAACAGCAAAGTCAAAACGTACGGAAAGGTTGATGGCGAGGGAAAGCAAGGGTTTCACACATGCGATGAGCGGCAGTGTGAGCAGGATGCTGATGGCGAGCGCCTTGCCGTAGGAAAGACGTTTGCGCGTGACGCGGCGCAAAAGCATGGCGAAGAACTCCACAAAGAGCAAAAACGCGGTGCAGATGAGCGCGATGGTGTACTGGGAAAGCACGATGCAGATGATTTGCAGAGCGAGGAAAACGCAGAAAATCAGACGGCTGCACCCCTTGCAGCTGCGGATGGAAGCGCAAACGAGCGGGATGGCGAGCACCATGGCATAAATGAAGCCGTAGCCGCCGATGTTGCGGCGCATCAGCGAGGCGAGGTACTCAGCGGAAACAGCGTCAGCGTTGCCAAGCGCACGGCAGTAGGAATCCGCGCCTGTCAGCATGCCTTCGATGAGCCAGCCCGTGGTGGTGCAAAGGGTGACCATGCAGGCCGCAACAAGGGTACAACTCAGCCCCTTCCAAAGATTTCGGCCGCCGATGGTACGTACATGTCCCGCAAATACGAGCGGAAACCAGAACATCACGTTCTGTACATAAAAACCGAAAGAAGCTGCGCCGCCGCGGAATAGAAAACGAATCAAAAACAGCGGCAGCAGCGCTGCACAGGCGGCACGCACCAGCAGATGCAGCCACTCTTTGCGCAGCGTTTCCACGTCAAGCAGTACGCCGATGCCGAAAACCAGTATGCAAAGGCCGCCTGCGACTGCGCCGCAAATCGTCTGCACGGCGGGCAGCATCAGCCAAAGCACATAGGCCAGCATGGAAAAGCGTATCAGTTGCCGTGATAACTTTTGTAATTTCATGCCTTACGAACCTTTCTGTATTTTACGCCTGCCAGCGCAGAGCCAAGCGCGATGCCCAATGCAAGCATCACGATGAGCGCCATGGTGTGCGCGGCGATCGCGCCGCCGCTGGCAAGCGCGCCCTGCGCCAGTGCGCTCATGGCGCGGTACAGGCCCAGACCGGGCACCATGGGCAGGATGGCGATGGTCACAAAGACAGTTGCGATCATTTTAAAGCGGCGCGCGGCGATTTGCGTGCCCGCAGCCGCCAGAAGTGCGCCAAGGAACATGGAAGCGGTCTCGGCAAGGCCGAACTGCATGCCCAGCCAGTAGGCCATATAGCCCACGGCGCCCAGAAAACCACTCCAAAGAATGGCTTTTCGCGGCGCGGAAAGCAGCGCGCCAAAGCCCATGCCCGCTACAAAGCTGCTCAAAGCAGCCAGCAGGGCCTGCAAAATAAAAGGCAGGGTGGATGCGGGGGTGGAGGATTGCTCCATCAGCCCGAGCAGACCGGCAGCGTGCGTGCCTACCAGCGCGCCGCCCGCGACCATTGCGGCGATCATCACGGCGCGCGCGCAGTGCGCCACGCCCGATACCATGTCTCCGCGCAGAATATCCTGCACGGCGTTGGTCATGCTCAAGCCCGGCACCAAGGGCATGATGGAGGCGGCAATGACCACCTCGGTGATGCACATGCCCGTAACGGCGCGGAAGGTGAGCGGGATAAAGGCGCAGAAGATGCTGGAAAACAGCGTTCCGCTCATGCCGGAGGAAGCATCCGACGAGGGAAGCAGGCGCGGCAGCAGCTGCGTGAGCGCACCGCACAGACCGCCCAAAAGCATTTCCAGCCAGCTGCCGCCAAACATGACGGCGAAAGCGGCGGAGGTGAAAAAGGCCATCAGCGGGGCATGCCACGCGGCGCGTCCGCTGCCCATATGCTCGGCCTCGCGCAGGGCATCCAGCAATTCATCGGTGCTGAGAGCGCCCGCAGTGAGCGCGCGGCTGATCTCGTTTACACGGTTCACGCGCGAAAGCTGCGTTCCGCGCAGATACACGCGGCTGATGGAGGTGCGCTGCTCGCCGTTCTCATCCAGAAAAGAGAGGAACAGACCGCTGGGGATGGCAAACACTTCCGCGTCCTTCAAACCGAGAGCGCGGGACATGCGCAGCACCGTATCTTCAGCGCGATAGGTCTCGCCGCCGTTTTCCAATATGATGCGTCCTGCCAGACACAGCGCCTTCATACAGAGCGTGGAATTCATGTCACAAGCCTCCTGCGCGGGTAAAATGCGGAACAAACGCCGCAGGCGGACAGCCGTCAGGC
>JAZKYW010000136.1:0-7904 GCA_045612325.1 Candidatus Limiplasma sp.
CCTGCCCGAAGGCTATGATACCGTGCTTTCCGACAACGGCACAAGCATCTCGATGGGTCAGCGTCAGCTTTTGACCATTGCGCGCGCCATGCTGCTGGATGCGCACATGCTCATTCTGGACGAGGCTACCTCCAACGTTGATACCCGCACCGAGCAGCGCATCCAATCCGCCATGCGCACGCTGATGCAGGATAAAACCTGTTTCGTCATCGCCCATCGCCTGTCCACCATCCGCTCCGCCGACCACATTCTCGTATTGGATGCAGGCAAAGTGGTGGAGCAGGGCACGCATGAAAGCCTGATGGCACAAAACGGTTTCTACCGCAAACTCTACGAGGCGCAGTTTGATTCCGTGGCATAAACTAACCTGATAAGCGAACGGCTTCCCTTCGGGGAAGCCGTTGTGTTATGATAGAAGCAGCTAAAGGAGGTGCATGCAGTGAAGTATGCCATTATCGCCGATGTTCACGGCAATATGCCCGCACTTGAACTGGTTTTGGAGGATGCAAAGCAGCACGGCGCGGACGCTTATCTGCTTGCGGGCGATTACAGCCTGCGTGCGCCGTGGTTTAACGATGTCATCCCCGCCCTGCGCAGCCTGCCCAACATGCGCGCCGTCTGCGGCAATGAGGAAGCTTACTTTCACCTGCCCAAGGGCGATGACGCCCAGTTTGCCGTGTGCTACTGGGCTGCAAGCCGCATCCTGCCCCAAAACCTTGCATGGCTGGACAGCCTGCCCAAGCGGCTGGATTGGGAAGAAAACGGCACAGGCTTTCATATGGCGCATGCGATGGGCGCATTTCTGGGCGATGGCATGACGCATTTGTTCCGCACCAGCGTGCTGGCGGTGCGCTACCCCGACCGTCCCATCACGCAGGAGCGTTTTCTGGCAGATAACCGCCGCCTGATGGAAAGCCATCCCGAATTTGCCGCAAGGCTGAAAGCACTGCCCGAGGGCATTTACATCTACGGTCACAACCACGCGCAGACGCATACGCGTTTCGGCAACCATCTGTTCATCAACCCGGGCTCCTGCGGGCATCCGCTGGATTGCATGCACTTTGGCGCATGCTACACGCTTTTGACCGTAGAAAACGGCGAATGGCTGGTGGAGCCAAGGCGTATCCCCTATGACGCCAAACCGCTCATCGAAGCCGTGCGGCGTTCGGAGCAGTATCAGCATGCGCCCGTGTGGTCCGAACTTGCCTTTATGGACTGGACCACCTGCTCCGAGCACATGGTGCATTTTCTGCGGTATGCTGCGGCCTATGCCGAGCGAATCGGAGACATGCGCCGCCCCTTCATGGCGGATACCTTCCGCCAAGCCTTTGACGAATGGTGTGAAAAAGGCTGCCCCATGGCCTGGGATTAACGCGCTCCCCTCCCTGCGAAAGGATGTTTGTTATGAAACTGGTATTCATCATCGGCAGCGGCGCCGTTGGCAAAATGACCGTCGGTCAGGAGCTGGCAAAGCGCACGGGCCTCAAGCTTTTCTACAATCATGTGACCATCGAGCCCGTGCTGGAGCTCTTTGGCAAATTTAATGAGAAAGCCATCAAAGGCATGCGCGACGTCATCTTCCGCGAATTTGCCAAAACGGATAACCAAGGCATGATCTTCACCTTCATGTGGGCGTTTGACCAGCCTGCTGACCGCGAATATGTGGAGCATGTGATGGATTTTTTCAGGCCGTATGATACGGAGTTCTATTTTGTGGAGCTTATCGCTGACCAGGCAGTGCGTCTTGAACGCAACAAGAGCGAAAACCGCCTGAAGTACAAACCCAGCAAGCGCAGCATCGAGGAATCCGACCAGCGCCTGCTCCGTCACGACGCCAAGTACCGCCTTGTCAGCCTGCCGGGTGAAATAAGCTATCCCAATTATCTGAGGATTGATAATACCCACATCACCGCCGAGGATGCTGCCCGACAGATTCAGCAGCATTTTAGCCTGTAAAGTCAAACACGCCCCGAAGCCAATCGACTTCGGGGCGTTTTGTTTACTTCATTACATTTTCGGCAAAGCGAACGGTCTCCATAGCGTCACGCGCATAGGCGTCCGCACCGATTTGGTCGGCATAGGACTGGGTAAGCACCGCACCGCCTACGACAACCTTGCACCACGGCGCCTCCTTGCGCAAAAGGCGGATGGTCTCCTCCATCGCAGGGACGGTGGTGGTCATCAGGGCACTCAGTCCTGCCATGGGCGCATGCAGCTTGACCACGGTCTCGGCTACGGTTTCGGGGGCAACATCCTTGCCAAGGTCCACCACGTCAAAGCCGTAGTTTTCCAGAAGCAGGCGCACGATGTTCTTGCCGATATCGTGGATATCGCCCTTCACGGTCGCCAGCACGAATACGCCGCGGCCTGCTTTTTCCTCAGCAGGCATGCTTTGCTTGATTTTTTCAAACGCAGCCTTGGCGGCTTCCGCGCTCATGAGCAGCTGCGGCAGGAAAACGGTCTTGTTTTCAAAACCTACGCCAACGGCATTCAGCGCAGGAATGATTTCCTCCTGCACAAGGCTCAGCGCTTCTTTGCTGCCCAGCATTTCCGCCGTCAGCTGTGCCGCCTGCTCACGCAGACCCTTGACGATGGCACGCTGCAGGACGCTTTCCCCCTCGGTCTGCACAGCGGGCGCGGCAACTGCCGCAGCAGCCTGCACCTGCGGTACTTCCTGCGAAAACGCGATGTAATCGGCAAAGTTTTCATCCATGCCATTCAGCGCGCGGAAGGTGTGCCATGCCTTCATCATGTCATAGGAGTAGGGGTTCATGATGGCGGCATCAAGACCGCGCTGCAAAGCCATGGTAAAGAAGGTGCTGTTGATCAAATCGCGCTGCGGCAGGCCAAAGCTTACGTTGGATACGCCCAGCGACGTGCAGCAGCCCAGCTCCTTGCGGATGCGCTCCACGCTTTCCAGCGTTACCTGCGCCGCCATGGGGTCTGCGCTTACGGTCATGGCAAGCGGGTCAAAAATCAGATCATGAGGCGCGATGCCGTACTTGGCTGCCTCTGCCAGAATACGTCCGGCAATGGCAAGGCGACCGTCTGCATCGGCAGGGATGCCTTTTTCATCCAGCGTGAGCGCCACCACAAATCCGCCGTACTTTTGAACCAGCGGGAATACGGCGTCCATGCTCTCCTGCTTGCCGTTTACGCTGTTGACCATCGCCTTGCCGTTGTAGCGGCGCAGCGCGGCTTCCATGGCTTTGGGGTCTGCCGTGTCGATTTGCAAAGGCAGGTCGATAATGGCCTGCAATTCACACACGGCTTCGGTGATCATGTCTACCTCGTTGATATCCGGCAGACCGACGTTTACATCCAGCACATGCGCGCCCTGCTCCTGCTGGGCAATGCCTTCTTTGAGGATGTAATCCATATCGTGCGCGCGCAGCGCATCCTTGAAAGGCTTTTTGCCCGTAGGGTTGATGCGCTCGCCGATGAGCACAGGCTGTTTGCCGAAATACACCGCATGCCTGTAGGAAGAAACACAGGAATACGTCTTTTGGCTTACGGGCACGGGAGCAACGCTGCGCTTGGCAAGCGCGGCGATATAATCCGGCGTGGTGCCGCAGCAGCCGCCCGCCAGCCTGACGCCTTCTTCCAGCAGATGCTGTACTTCATCTGCAAAAGTCTCGGGCAGCACGTCATACACCGTGCGTCCATCCTCCACATGCGGCAGACCGGCATTGGGCTTGAGCAGCACAGGCACGGAAGCGTACTTCAGGTATTCACGCACAACGGGCGCAAGCGCATTGGGGCCAAGCGAGCAGTTGACGCCGATGGCGTCGGCACGCATGCCCTCCAGCATGGCGACCATCGCAGCGGGATTTGCGCCCGTCATCAGCTTGCCGTCAGAGCCGTAGGCATTGGAGACAAACACGGGCAGATGGCTGTTTTCCTTGGCGGCAAGCAGCGCGGCCTTGGTCTCGTAGCTGTCATTCATGGTCTCGATGAAAATGAGGTCCACGCCGCAGGCCGCGCCGATGCGCACGGTCTTTGCAAAAACGCTCACGGCATCCTCAAAATCAAAGTCGCCGTAGGGCTTGAGCATACGGCCCGTGGGGCCGATGTCCAGCGCAACGAATTTGGGCCGGGGATTGGTGCTCTCATCCCTTGCGGCCTTTGCGTTTGCCACCGCCGCGCGGATGATGCTTTCCAGCTCCGCATCGTCAAACTTGAGGCTGTTTGCGCCGAAGGTGTTGGTATTGACCACGTTGGAGCCTGCATCAAAATAATCCCTGTGAATGTTTTTGATCACTTCGGGATGCGACAGATTCCATCTTTCGGGATGCTCGCCGGGCTTGAGCCCCTGCTTTTGCAAAAGCGTGCCCATACCGCCGTCCAGATAGACGATATGGTTTTTCATATATTCCAGAATCTTCATGGTTTATCTCCTGTAAAGGCATTGTTCAAGTTCGCACATCGCACAGTTGTGCACGCAGCGCTCGCCTTTTTCAGCCGCAAGGCCGATGATGGCTGTGACCGATTTGGAGGGCGACATCATCAGGCTTTCATTCAGACTGATACCGACGGTTTTGGCGCAGTCAAGCGCGGCAAACACTTCACGCTGCAAATCCAGCGGCAGGTCGCCATAACCGGGGCTGAAGCGCGGGCGCAGACCGAGTCCCTGTGATATCAGGTCGTTTTCAAAGGCGTCGCACAGGCTTTCGATGCGCTCGGTGCCGATGGCCTGCAGCATCATGGAACGTGCAGGCGAAAGATGCGCATACCGCGCGATCTGCCTGTCCAATTCCAAACCAAGCGTAGCCGCAAAAACGATCACTTCATCACAGCCGTTCAGGTTGCGCATCAATGCCGCCGAATCCGTTTGGGCAAACCCGAGGTCGAGCCCGTTTTGCGTACGCTTGATGCGGTAGCGCGCATAGCACACGCGGGGCGCAAGCAGCCATTGGCAGCGCTGGGCACATTCCTTCAGCAATGCAAGTACTTCGGGCGTGGCTTCCTTCGCGCCTGCATAGCGCAGCGCCTCCCGCTCGTTCAAAGGCGGCAGTTCGCCCTGCCAGAGCATCACGCCGCTCATGCGTCCAGCCCCAGAAGGTCGCTCAGATTATCGCGGATCTTCTGCGCCACATCGGGCTTGTTCATGGAGTACACGTGCACATTGGTAATGCCGTTGGCAAACAGATCGATGATCTGGTCGGTGGCGTAAGCGATGCCTGCCTGCTTCATGGCGGCGGGAGAGGTGCCGAATTTATCCACGAGGCTCTTAAAACGCTGAGGCATGAACGAACCGCTCAGCTTAATGGCGCGCTCCACCTGATTGGCATTGGTGATGGGTATTACACCGGGAATGACAGGCACCGTGATGCCCGCTTCACGAATTTTATACAAAAAGTTATACAGCAGGTGGTTATCAAAGAACATCTGCGTAGTCAGAAAATCGCAGCCTGCATCCACTTTTTCTTTGAGATAGCGGATATCCTGCTTCTGATTCTCGCTTTCGGGATGGATCTCGGGGTAGCACGCGCCGCCGATGCAGAAATCCGCGCCGCTTTCCTTGATATCGCGGATGAGCTCCACCGCGTGGCGGTAGGGCCATTCGGAGCGGTCCTGCCCCATCATTTCGGGCGTAAGGTCGCCGCGCAGCGCCATCACGTTTTCGATGCCTGCCGCTTTCATGTCGTCAATGCGCTGGCGTACCGTTTCTTTGGTGGATGAAACGCAGGTAAGGTGCGCAAGGGTGGGCACGGCATACTCGTGCTTGATTTTTTTGGCAATTTCCAGCGTATAGCGGCTGGTGCCGCCGCCTGGGCCATAGGTTACACTCATAAACGAAGGCTTCAGCTTGGCGATTTCCTCCGTAGCGGCGCGCACGCTTTCAAAGCTTGTATCCGTCTTGGGCGGAAACACTTCAAAAGAAAGAGAAAGCTTTCCGCTTTGGAATACGTCCGTCAATTTCATGGCGCATCCTCCTTGGTTTGCTTTTTTGCATTATACGCTGTTTCGTCTGCAAGTGCAAGAAAAAGGAATGCCATCAGACATTCCCTTCCTGTTTGATCAATTGAATGACCTGTTCGATTCGTACTGTGCAGTCTGCGATACGCGTTTCTTTTCTGCGCCAGTCATCCGAAAGCGGTAAATACATCCCGTCTTTGGCTTCTTTGCCCATATCCCATCTGCCTTCAGCGTTTCTGTTTTGCTCAAGCCACTCCACCGCAAAATCCAGCAAAAATCTTGCAGCGGGATAGCGTGCCATCAGTTCGATCGCCGCCAGCCATCGGCTGGTCTCGCGGCTTTCAAAGCGTGCCGGAAGGTCGCGCAGGTTACGCTCGTAAATATAATAGATGCCTTGCGGATGATCAAGCGCATAAGAGCAGAAGGCTTTCTCCGTCTGCTCATCCAGACAGCCGCACAGCAGTGAAACGGGATAAAACGTCATAAATCCATTGATCCTGCCGTACTGGGGATTGAGAACCGCCTTGTATACCTGTATATAACGCTGATGATCATAGATTCCGTCCGCAAAAGCCTGCGTGATCACCTCTGCCCACTTCTTAGCCACCTGCATAGCCTGCGGATGATCCGGCACAAAACGCCTGAGCCATGTGGCAATCATCAGCGAGGAAAACACCTGCCAGTCCGATACTTTCTCCGCTCTGTCCGGAAGGCTGCACCTGCCCGCAAGGCAATCCTCCAGATAGCTTACAGCGCGCTGAATACACACATCCTGCATGGTATATCCCAAACCTTCCAGCCGTCTCAACGCCTGCTCAGTGGTGACAGGCGAGTTTGAATGCTGAGGAAGCGAGTGGAACCAGCCCCAGCTGCCGTCTTCCTTTTGCATACCCAGCAGCTGCTTTGCCCATTTTCCTTCTTTGTACATCAGGTTTCACTCCTGTATCTGTGCGTTTTGCAAAAGCCATTTGGCAACGCCATCCTCATTGTTGCCGCCGATGACCGCTGTTGCAATGGCTTTGAGCTCGGACACGGCGTTTTCCATGGCATATGCTTCATCCGCCATCAAAAACATTTCAATATCGTTGATGCCGTCGCCAAAAACCACCAGCTTATCGTAGGGCAAAAACTGCTTCAGCTGTCGAAGGGCTTGGGCCTTGGTGCTGCCCTTTGGCAAAAACTCCAGCCACGGCTCGCCCGAGTACATATCCAGCTGATAAAGGCAGTGATAGCGCTCCCTGTACTTTTCGTAAAAGGGCAGCAGTTTCTCCGCAGCATCGATACAGGTGACGTTATAGATATCCCCCTCCCACAGCTGCGAAACTTCGCAGGCTGCGCGGCGGCGGGGGTCGTTGTGGCGCGGCGCGTCAAAATCCAGCATAGCAGCGGAACATTTGGACGGCAGAAGCGTAAAGCTCTCTTTGCCATTCACAAAAGCGTACACCGCGGGGTAAACGTCATGCGCCGTCAAATCCTGCACCACTGCGCGGATATCATCGCCGAAGGTGTTTTTGGCAAAGAACGTTCCATCCCGAGGGTCGGCGATGACAGCGCCGTTGTACGTAACGATGGGATGGCGCAGCTGCAGCCCCTCGACCGTCTTATGTGACGTTTGATAGGAACGCGCGGTCGCGTAGGTAAACAGCATACCTTTCTCAACAAGGCTGTTGATGATACGATTGGTGTATTCGGATGTACGCTCGTTGCTGCGCAGAAGCGTGCCGTCCAAATCCGTTACATAAAGCGTTCGCATGCTTTTTCCTCCGTTAGGTCATCAACAATATCTTAGCGTATTTCCGCGCGTTTGAAAAGAGAAAAAGCTGCGCCTATCCAAACAGTCGAAAAGACGGCAACACAAAAGGCGTGTCTGCTTTCGCAGACACGCCCTGTTGCTCGTTTTTTTGAACGTATCCAAGCCGGTGGCTTGTCCGTAAGTTCAATTATTCGATAACGCTGGCAACAACGCCGGAACCAACGGTACGGCC
>JAZKYW010000137.1:0-2821 GCA_045612325.1 Candidatus Limiplasma sp.
CCTGGCACACCACCATGCCGCCGCCGTCGCCGCCTTCGGGGCCCAGGTCGATGAGCCAGTCGGCGGTCTTGACCACATCAAGGTTGTGCTCAATGACCAGCACGCTGTTGCCGCCATCCACCAGACGCTGCAAAACACCGATGAGGCGCTTCACGTCATCCATGTGCAGGCCCGTGGTAGGCTCGTCCAGCAGATAGAGGGTGCGGCCCGTGGCCCTGCGGCTGAGCTCGGTAGCCAGCTTGATGCGCTGTGCCTCGCCGCCCGACAGCTGCGTGGAGGGCTGACCCAGTTTGATGTAGTTGAGGCCTACATCGTAGAGGGTCTGCAGCTTTTTCACGATGGGCTGATGGTTTTCGAAGAAGGTAAGGGCCTCCTCCACCGTCATCTCCAGCACGTCATGGATGGTTTTGCCGTTGTAGCGCACATCCAGCGTTTCGCGGTTGTAGCGCTTGCCCTTGCACACATCGCACGGCACATAGATATCGGGCAGGAAGTGCATTTCGATCTTCACAAGGCCGTCGCCCGAGCAGGCCTCGCAGCGGCCGCCCTTGACGTTGAAGGAGAAGCGGTTTTCCTTATAGCCGCGCGCCTTGGCGTCGGGCGTCATGGCAAACACCTTGCGGATGAGGTCGAAAAGTCCCGTATAGGTGGCGGGGTTGGAGCGCGGGGTACGTCCGATGGGGCTTTGGTCAATGGCAATGATCTTGTCCAGCTTTTCAAGGCCCAGCATCTCGTCAAAGTGACCGGGACGGGTCTTGGCACGGTTGAGCACCTTGGCAAGATGCTTGTGAACGATCTCATTGACAAGGCTGGATTTGCCGCTGCCGCTCACGCCCGTTACGCAGCAGAACACGCCCAGCGGGATATCCACATCGATGTTGCGCAGGTTGTTCTCCTTTGCGCCCTTCACCGTGAGGAAGCCCGAAGGACTTCTGCGCTTTTGAGGCACGGGGATGGTCTTGCGTCCGCTCAGGTACTGGCCCGTGAGCGAATCGGGGTTTTGAAGGATATCGTCGATCGTGCCTTCCGCCACGATATGACCGCCGTGCACGCCCGCGCCCGGGCCCACGTCCACGATCCAGTCCGCGGCGTACATGGTATCCTCGTCATGCTCCACAACGATGAGCGTATTGCCCAGATCGCGCAGATGCTTGAGGGTGGAAAGCAGCTTTGCGTTATCGCGCTGATGCAGACCGATGGAGGGCTCGTCCAGAATGTAGAGCACGCCCATCAGGCTGGAACCGATCTGCGTAGCCAGACGGATGCGCTGCGCCTCGCCGCCCGAAAGGGTGGCTGCCGCGCGGCTGAGCGTGAGGTAGGAAAGCCCCACGCTGTCAAGGAAGCCCAGACGGCTGTCCAGCTCCTTCAAAATCTGCGATGCGATGATGGCGCTCGAGCCTTCCAGCTGCAGCTCCTTCAAGAACTTGCGCGCCTTGCTCACGCTCAGGTCGCACAAATCGGCGATGTTGATGCCGCCCACCGTTACCGCCAGCACCTCGGGCTTGAGGCGTTTGCCGCGGCAGCTTCGGCACTCGTCGGTGATCATGTACTCCTCATAGGCCGCGCGCATGCCTTCGGAGGTGGTCTCGTTATAGCGGCGGTTGAGGGATGTGATCACGCCTTCAAAGGTAGTGGTGTACTGTCCCTTGCCGTGCGCGCCTTCGTATTCCACCGTGATGCTGTCCTCCGTGCCGTACAGCAGGATATCCATCACCTTTTTGGAAAGGTCCTTCACGGGCACATCCATCGAAAAGTCATACTTCTTGCTCAGCGCTTCAAAGAACGTGCGCGCCATGCTGGTCTTGTCCGCAACGTTCCAGCCCATGGCCTGCAATGCGCCTTCGTTGAGGCTCAGGCTGTCATCGGGGATGATGGTCTCCTGCGTGATGCGCATCACCGTACCCAGACCCGCGCACGCGGGGCACGCGCCAAACGGGCTGTTGAAGGAAAACATGCGGGGGCTCAGTTCCTCGATGGAGATGTTGCAGTCGGGACAGGCATAGTTCTGCGAAAACAGCACTGTGCCCTTGTCAAAAAAGTCCGCCAGCACCAAGCCGCCGCTTTCCTTGGCGGCGGTCTCCATGCTGTCCGCCAGACGCTGACGGAATTCATCCGTCGGGCGCACGATGAGGCGGTCGACCACGATCTCGATATCGTGCTTCAGCTTCTTATCCAGCACGGGACGCTCGTCAAGGTCGTACACCTCGCCGTCGATGCGTACGCGCACAAAGCCGCGCTTCTGCGCATCGTCCATCAGTTTGGTGTGCTCGCCCTTGCGCGCACGCACGATGGGCGCAAGCAGCTGCATGCGCTGACCTTCGGGATAGGTCATCACCTGCTCCACCATTTGGTCGATGGTCTGCTGCTTGATCTCCCTGCCGCACTTGGGGCAGTGCGGGATACCCACGCGCGCATACAGCAGACGCAGGTAATCGTAAATCTCCGTGACCGTGCCAACGGTGGAACGCGGGTTGCGTGCAGTGGTCTTCTGGTCGATGGAGATGGCAGGGCTCAAACCTTCGATGGAATCGATATCCGGCTTTTCCATCTGCCCCAGAAACATGCGCGCATAGCTGGACAAGCTTTCCACATAGCGGCGCTGACCTTCGGCATAGATGGTGTCAAAAGCAAGGCTCGTCTTGCCCGAGCCGCTCAGGCCCGTGAACACCACAAGGCTGTTGCGGGGGATCTCCACCGACACATTTTTCAGATTATGTTCGCGCGCACCGCGAACGATGAGTTTGTCTTGCAAAGGAAGGAATTCCTTTCTATCTTTCTTTTGGCAGGCGCCAAGCTTGCAAGCTCCCCTGTGCAAGGGGAG
>JAZKYW010000138.1:0-1997 GCA_045612325.1 Candidatus Limiplasma sp.
ATACCGCGCTGCTTGAAACCACGCCCAACTCCACGCACACCATTGAGTACAGCACCATTCACAACGTCATCGATACAACCGAGTATCTGTTTGTGATGTTCGGTGCACTGCAAGCCATCATCATTCCCAAGCGCTGCATCGACGACCCGCAGCAGCTTCTGGATTTTCTCAATAGCAAAACCTAATACCTGATGGTACGAGAGCCTTCTAAGTACACAATGCTTCCGTAATACTTAAAAACAAGCCCCCGCAAACGAGGTGTTTGCGGGGGTTCCTTTTTACTCCTCGGGCGTCAGCAGCCAGCCGGCCACGTAAAGAGAGCCTTCCTTGCTTCCGTATTGGCTGTATAAAAGCTCCGCCACACGGAACGTTCTGCCATCCTCCAACAGAAAATCCTGCTGCAGAAGCACTTCCTGTTCCCAGTCAGCTGCAGCCAACAGCTGCGCAGCCGTTACAGGCGACGAGTTGCTTTCCGTTTGTTCGGTCAGTTCTGCGTAGCCGCCGTACCATTCCGCATAGCTGAAACCGGCAACGTTCACGCGCTCGCTGTTATCGGTGCCGCGGGCTACCATGTACGTCCAATCTTCTTCGACTTTGTCAAAGCCGAAGATTTCCATGTGGCTTCTGTACATACCCTCTGTATACATCTGTGTTTGATAGGTATGCGCAAAGGAGTTTTCGGGTACGTTTTTCTGGTGGCTCAGATAATCCGCTGCCGAAAGGATGCGGGCCTTCTGCACCTCATCCGCCTGAGGATTGGGGATGATGGTGCCGTTTTCATCCAGCATATCGCAGGCTTCCAGCGCGTTTTTCAGGCGCATCTCCTGGTCCATGCGGGGCACATCGTACATGTTGATGGGCGACGCAAACACGACCAGCGCGACTACCGCAGCGCCCACAAAGAACAGACGCGGCTTTTTGCCAAACACTCCGCATACCACCGTCAGGGCCAGCAGGAGCGTGATCCACAGACCGATATACCTGAGCGGCGTAAGGCCGTAGGCCTGAACGCGGATCCAAACGCCCGTCTGCTGCACAACCAGCACAGGCAGCATCAGCCACGCGCCAAAACGCTTGAACAATCGGCAGAAGCGGTTTTCATCGCCGTTGAGCGCAAGGGTGAACAGGGCGTACAGCGACATGGCGATCAAACCAAGGCCGTTCATGCGGCCCACAGGCATTTCCCAGCGCACAATGATGAGCGCGATATAGGCCAGCAGGATGCCTGCCAGCACCAGATAAATGGGCAAAAACAGATGCGCAAAACACTTGCGGAACGCCGTTCGATCGTTCGGGTCATCCTCTTCAGCAGGAAGTCTGCCCAAAAACAGCCACGGCGCAGCCACCACATAGCTGACCAGCGCAGACAGCGTCATCAGCTGACCACCCACATTGGAACCCTCGGCCAAAAACAGCGCGCTTACGGCGTAGCTGCACAGCAGCAGCGCAGCAAACAGGCAGCAGGCCAGTCCTGCACTGCTCAGAAAACAGCCGCAGATTTGCGACAGACGCTTTTGGGTATGCTGCCTGCCGATTCCGATATGCAGGCACATACAGGCGGCAGCGATCAGGATGCCTGCCCACGCATTCGGCGCATTTTGCGCAAGCAGCAGACTCAAGCCGCAGCCAACAGCTGCAAAGGGCCAGCAAAGCCACTTCATTTTGCCGTAATAGCGGCTGACCATGCTGCCCGTCACGCCCAAAAATAGGCCGCCCACGCAGCATTTCATTGCCTGCTGCATCCAGGCAGGCGCCTCATTGCTGCCCAGACTGCACCAGTCCATGGCATACAACAGCGCCGCAATCACGACCGTCAGCACCGTTGCTGCCGAAAAATCACTCCACAGGCGTTTGAAAAAGCCGCGGAGATTCAGTTTGTCTTTCATGTTTTTACCTCCTTTGGAAGAGTGCTGCAAACATAAAACGCCCGGGACGGTTGTTTCCGTCCCGGGCGCGAGATTTTTTAGCAGCAGGGAGTTTCGCTCATGGTGAGCACC
>JAZKYW010000139.1:0-2042 GCA_045612325.1 Candidatus Limiplasma sp.
CGACATGGCTACGATCCGACTTGGCTATTTTCATGCAGTTTTAGCGAATGCCGCCAATGATCGCCCCGCTGATGCCGCCGCCCGCTACGCCCATGGCGATATCGCTCAGATAGGCAGAAAAGGGTAGCTGCTGGCCCGAAAGCAGCGCATACAGCCCAACGCCAAGTCCCATGTAACAAATGCCGAGCAAGGCGCCGTACATCAAACCCTTTTCACTTCCGCGGCCAAGCATAGCCTTTACGCCTGCAAAGATGGCGATCAGCTTGATCAGCTGATTGACGATGCGGATGGCGGAATCACTGGGCTTCAGCCACTGCATGAGCAATGCAAACACAAGCACGCAGATGAACGTTGCGGCAATGGACGCCAGAAGCCCCCGCACCAGTGAACCCCACAAATTTTTGCGGCGGCGCTGTGAACGCCTGCGCACGGTGCGGCTTGCCGCCGGTGTTGTATAATCGGCCATAGAAAAAACCTCCCCTGTTCGCTTTGTACAAGTGTATGCGAACAGGGGAGGTTTCATGATTGAGTAAAAGTCAAACCGATCAGTTCAGCAGTTCGCTGTCGTTCTCGATAACAACTTCTTCCACGTTGCGGATGGCCCAGCGGGCAACGACCAGCTTGGTGTTCTCGTTGCTGACGGCCAGCTCAATGGTGTCGTCCTTGATGGCGGTGATGGTGCCGTAAATGCCGCCGATGGTGCATACGCGGTCGCCGTGCTTCAGGGCAGCCAGCATATCCTTTACCTGCTTGTCCTTCTTGCGCTGGGGACGGATCAGCATGAAGTAGAAGATGACAAACATCAGGATGAGGGGGAAGAGCATACCGATCACACCGCCTACGCCGGTGGCAGCGGTAGCATCAGTAGCAGTGGCAGCAGCTTCCGTGAGGGTGAGCAGCAGTTCATTCATGGTAAGGAAACCCCTTTCGAAAAAGTCAATGCGTCAATTATAGCAAATACATGTCCAAAGTACAAGGGGAAACTGTGAATAGATGGAAAAGAAAACTCAGCGGTGATTGCGGTTGGGGCCGCGCAGCAGGTCACCGTTATCCACGGCAAAGGGGACGGGGACGCGCAAAAGCGTGCCTGCAATGGAGGCGGTCTGCACTTCTTCGCCGGTCTCCTCCAGTTTCATGGCGGTCACGGTGAATGGAATGCTTCCCTCGGGCGTGAGCGCTTCCAGCGTATCACCAACGAAGAAACGGTTTTTCAGACGGATGAGCGCTTCGCCGCCCGCTTCACAGGGCGCAACGAAATCGCCTACATACTCCATGCTCTGGGAGAAGCCGTTTGCGCCTGCAGGGGGCTGAGGAGCGCCGAAATAAAAGCCTGTGTTGGATTGACGGTGGCTGGCTTTGTTCAGTTCTTCCATCAGTGCGGGCACAGCAGCGAGGAACGCTTCATCGCCTTCGTTTTCAAGGATATCCAGCGCACGGCGGTATGCGGATACGACCGTTGCCACATAGTAAGCCGTTTTCATGCGGCCTTCGATTTTAAGGCTGATAACGCCTGCATCGCGCAGTTGATGCAGATGGGGGAGCATGCAAAGGTCGAGGGCGGAATACAGATACGTACCGCGCTCGTCTTCGCATACGGGCAGATACTCGCCGGGGCGTTTTTCTTCCATCAGATGGTACTGCCAGCGGCAGGGCTGCGCACAGGCGCCGCGGTTGCCGCTTCTGCCCGTGAGGGCGCTGCTGAGGAGGCAACGGCCGCTGTAGGCAACGCACATGGCGCCGTGCACAAAGGCTTCAAGCTCCACTTCATCGGGCAGCTGCTTGCGCATGGCGGCGATATCCTCCATGGAAAGCTCGCGGGAAAGAACGATTCTTTCCGCGCCCATGGCACGGTGGAAATGATTGGCAGTACGGCTGTTGAGCACGTTTGCCTGGGTGCTGATGTGGATGGGCAGGGCGGGAAGCTCTTCGTGCAGCATGAGTGCGGCGCCTACATCGCTTACGATGGCAGCATCTACGCCTGCCTCCAGCGCATCCTTGGCGGCGGCGAGAAAGCCGTCCATATCGGCATCTGTGGGCAGAAT
>JAZKYW010000140.1:0-17249 GCA_045612325.1 Candidatus Limiplasma sp.
ACGACATGGCTACGATCCGACTTGGCAAGACCCTTGAACTGACCAAGGAAGTCACCGTTCCCGCCACCACCGAATATCAGTTTGTGGTGAACGCTGTGGATGCTACCGGCGGCGAAACGTCCATCTCCACCGAGCCCCTGAGCGTGACTGCAGTCAGCCCCGATGACGCCCTTACGCTGGAAGTAGTCGCTACCCCCGACCGCACGGAAGTATTCGAGCAGCCTGCCAAGGTGCGCTTCACCGTGACCGTTACCAATACCGGCCGCGTACCCGCCACCAACGTCAAGGTATCCCATGGCGATGTGGAACTGTACACCTTCAGCAGCATCCCTGCCGGCGAGAGCCGCACCATGTCCCGCGACTTTGCGCTGTCCATGCAGGGCAAGTACCGCTTTACCGTGACCGGCGTTGACCCGCTGGATGGCACTCAGACCTTCCAGAGCAACGAAACGCAGATCGTATTCTCCGTTCCCACGCCCGCTCCCGCAACGCCCACGCCCGCTCCCGCGCCTACTGCCGAGCCCACCTTCAAGCCCGCTACCGTGCCTCCCATCACTGACCGCAGCGTAGGCACTGTTGCCAAGTTCATTCAGACCGTGCTGCTGCCCCTGCTGATTCTGGCCGGTGTGGTGTTCATCGCCGTTGTTGTACTGCTTGTGATGGCTGCCAAGCGCCGCTTTGAGCAGAAGAAGGCATCCGAAGCCGCTGTTGACCAGCTTGAGCGTGCCGCCCGCAGAGATTACGTGACCCCCGGCGAAGAGGAAGAAGAAGCTGCCGAAACCGCCGAGCAGGAAAAAAAGCCCGCAGAGGCTGCAAAGCCCGTCGTCAAGGATGAGGAGTTTGAGCTTCCTCATCTGAAGTACGCCCGCAGCGCGCATCCTGCCGAAGTAGTCAACGAAGCTGAGCCTGCTCCCGTTGAGGAAGTCGCTGAGCCCGAGGCTGCAGCAGAGAACACTTCCTGGGAAGACGCTTTTAAGAGACCGCAGGCTGAGGACGCCCCTCTCTATGATGACTTTGTTGAAACCGCTGAAGAGCCCGCGCAGGAAGAACAGCCCGAGCAGCTCAACGCAAGCGGCAAAGCCCGTGCAGGCCGTCGCTCCCGCATCAAGCAGGATTGATTTTCCAACCCAATCATTCAAAAGGCATCCGTCATAAGCGGATGCCTTTTTTGATACAAAATTGAAATCCGACCACCGAAACAGCCTGTTCGGCTTGAAAACAGGCCTGAAATGCGGTATAATAAGGTGTTGAAAGGATGATGCATACTATGTTTCAGGGCTTTCCCGAAGAGACCATACGCTTTTTTCTGGATTTGAGATTCCATAATGAAGTTCCGTGGTTTCATGCACATCGGGATGAGTATGAAGCGTATGTTCGTAAACCGTTTAGGGAATTCATCGAGGCAATGGCGCCTACGGTGCTTCAAATCGCTGAGGATATCGATACAAGGCCCAACAAGTGCCTTGCGCGTATCAACCGCGATATCCGCTTTACGCGCGATAAATCCCCGTATCGCGATCATCTGTGGCTGCTGTTCAGGCGCTCGGGTGAGGAACGTGATCATTCCGTCATGTTCTGGTTTGAGCTTTCGCCTGAAGTGGTGGAATGGGGGCTAGGTTTTTGGGGGCAGAATCGTCCCGCAATGGATGCGCTGCGCCGCAAAATGGAGCAAAAGCCCAAAGAGGTGCAGAAAGTGCTTCGTCAGTGCGGTATCCCCGATGAAACGCTGCAAATCTACGGCGACCGCTACCGCAACATGAAAGCGCCTGCGGGAATGCCCATGGACCTTGCAATGCTTTATCCCTGCAAGGAGATCTACGTCAAGCGCGTAGGTACTCCGCTGTCACTCGCTTACCGGCCCGAGCTGGTAGACGAGGTAGCCAAAGATATGCTGCGGCTCAAGCCGCTGTACCATTTGCTGCGCAATGCTGCCGATGAAGGCCTTGCGCATCTGGAAGGTTAAGGAGGACAAATATGGATCTGCGTAAACTCAAGAGTGGTTCTGACGTGCGCGGCGTTGCCGTGGGTGAAGATGCGGTACTGACCCCCGATGTTGCCAGAGCGCTTGGCAAGGCGTTTGCTCACTATATCGCTGCCAAAACGGGCAAGGCGGTTTGTGAGGTAAGCATCGCGCTGGGCCGTGACAGCCGAGTTTCCGGTCCTGCCCTGCTGCAGGGTGCTGCCGAAGGCATTGTTGCCGCTGGCGCACAGGCAGTGGATTACGGCATGTGCACCACTCCCGCCATGTACATGGCCATCCTCACCGAAGGCTTCCAGCCCGACGGTTCCATCATGGTCACCGCCAGCCACCATCCCTGGAAGCTCAACGGCCTCAAGTTCTTTACCGCTGAAGGCGGTCTGGGCTTTGCTGAGCTGGATGATGTGCTGAAGCTTGCCATGGAGCCCGCTGCCGACAGCGAAGTTCCCGGCACCGTTATTGAAACGCCCTTCCTGCCCACCTATCAGGAGCACCTGAAGAAGATCATCATCAACGGCGTTGACCCCGAGGTGCAGAAGCCTCTGCTGGGTCTGCATGTGGTTGTTGACGCTGGCACCGGCGCCGGCGGCGTCTATGCCAACATGCTGGAAGAGCTGGGCGCCTGGGTCGAAGGCAGCCAGTTCCTGGAGCCCGACGGTCATTTCCCCAACCATGTGCCCAATCCCGAGAACAAGGAAGCCATGGCTTCTATCGCTGATGCCGTCAAGCGCGTTGGCGCCGACCTCGGTGTGATTTTTGATACCGACTGTGACCGCGCTGCCATCGTTGACCACACCGGCAAGGAGATCAACCGCAACCGCCTGATCGCCATGATCAGCGTGATCCTGCTGGAAGAAATGCCCGGCGCGACCATCGTGACCGACTCCGTTACCTCCTCCGGTCTGGCTGATTTCATCAAGGAGTGGGGCGGCGAGCACTACCGCTACAAGCGCGGCTACCGCAACGTTATCGATGAGGCCATCCGTCTCAACGAAGCGGGTATCAACTGTCCCCTTGCCATCGAGACCAGCGGTCATGCTGCCCTGCGTGACAACCACTTCCTCGATGACGGCATGTATCTGGTCACCGTTATGCTCATCCGCGCCATGCAGCTCAAGCAGCAGGGCGAGACCCTGAGCAAGCTGATCGAAGGCCTGCGCGAGCCCGTGGAGAGCGCTGAGATCCGCCTGAAGGTTCAGGGCGAGGATTTTGCCAACACCGCCAAGCAGACCATCGAGCATGTGATGGAGTTTGCCAGCGAGCACGAGGATTGGCACATTGCTCCCGACAACCGCGAGGGCGTGCGTATCTCCTTTGACGTGGACGGCGAGCTCAACAGCGCGTGGTTCCTGCTGCGCCTGAGCGTACACGATCCCGTGATGCCCCTGAACGCCGAGAGCGACGTTCCCGGCGGTGTAAAGCACGTGCTCGAAAAGCTGTACGAAGCGCTTAAGGGCCGTGAAGGCGTAGATCTGTCTCCCCTCGAGGCTGCTCTGTAAGCAAAATCAAACAGCCCTGCGGATATTCCCGCAGGGCTGTTTTTTGTTGCGTTAATTCATGCTTTCATACATGGCGCGCAGCAATTCGCCGCTGTTGTCGCCGCCGTATTCCCAGCACATCATGCCCATCAAACCGTTTTTGATAACGTACTCGCCTTTGTGACGGATGGAAACGGGATCATCATAGGTGATGAATGTGGTGCCGTCCATCGCATAAGGCGCTTTGGCGTTCTCGTCAAAGAATAGCTTGGATTCAGACATTCGCTGCGTTATCAAAGTATAATTGCGCGATGCGTAGCCATCGGAAAGCGCAGGCGTAAAGAGCGGCTCCGTCACACCTTCGGGCATGGTGAACACACGCCCGTAAAAGGCTGCGCCGATCATGATTTTTTCGCGCGGGATGCCTGCGCGGCTAAACAGAGCGACAGCGTGGTCGGCGCTGTGGGGGAAATTCTCGGAGGAGTACAGCGCGGTGTGGTGGCTTGCGATGTTGGGCGTTTGGATGTCATAGGTCATCAGGTTGACCTGGTCAACGATTTGACCGATGGCTTCACATTCGATGCGTTCCACCATTTCTTCGGATGCGCCCAGAGCGGTGGCAAGCAAGCGGGGGACGCCATCCTCAGCCGTGAGCGCATCAAGCCCGTCGCGCAATTCCTGCATCAGCAGCGTGAAATTATGGCGGTCATCGGGGCTGGAGGCGATGCCTGCAGCGGAAGAACAGGGATATTCCCAGTCGATATCAACGCCTGTAAAGCCATAGTTTTGCATTAAATCCAGAATGCTTTGAACAAACGTTGTACGCCCCTCCGCGGTTGCAGCTGCCTGAGAAAAACCGTCCGCACCCCACCCGCCGACAGATACCACAGGGCGGATATGGGGATGTTTTTGGATGAATTGCTGATATGCAACGATATGCTGCCAATGCTCGCCGCTGGCTTTTCCGTCCTTGATGAGGGCAAAGGAATAATTCAGCTGATTCAGATGGGCGGCGTCTCTGTCATGAAAGGTAAGGTTTGGCCTGTCAAAAACATAGGCGGCGGTGCAGGTGCCTGCGGAGGCATGCGCTTCGCGGCTTTGCTGCGTATGCACAGATGCGCCCTGAGGGGAAAGGCCCATCCACAGCATAGAAGAAAGCGCGACGGTTCGCCACCACAAACGTCTTTTGCGGTTCAGGTGTTTCATGAATCAATGCTCCTTTCTTCGGCTTGTGATGAAAGTATATCATGTTCATATGTTGCAGCACAATGGAACATACTGTGAAACGCAGTTGATACGAAGAAACCCGCAAAGCACAAACGCTTTGCGGGTTTGATGTTTCTTCAGCCAAAACGGCGCACGAGCATTTCGAGCGAGGCAAGGCCGTTGTGGAAGCCCTGACCGTTATCCATCACGATATCCGCCGCACTGCGGTAGATGGGCATGCGCTCGTTGTAGATGCGCTCGATTTCCTCACGGCCCTTCTGAGCAAGGAAGGGTCGCTTTTCCACGCGGATATCCAGCATGATATCATCGATGGGACGGTCGATGAGCACAATGATGCCGTGATTGTGCATAAGCGTACGGTTTTCCTCACGCAGACAAACGCCGCCGCCCGTGGAGATGATGCCGGGCGTTGCATTGATCAGCTTTTGCAAAAGCCGCGTTTCGGCATCGCGGAAGGCCTGCTCGCCGAAGGTGGCATACAGCTGTGCCGTATCCATGCCGGTGGCTTCGGTGAGGTATACGTCCGTATCAAGATAGGGGATCTGCAATTTTTGCGCAACGCGGCGTCCCAGCGCGCTTTTGCCGCTGCCGGGCATGCCTACCAGAAAAATATGTCGATCCATCCCCTGATCCTCCTTTGTGCGTGGGGTTAACGGGCTTCGGGCTTTGGAAGCTCCTGCTGACGCGCAGACTGCAGGGTAAAACGGAACGCTGCGCCGCTTTCCAGCGGCAGCACTTCCAGCGTTTGCTTGTGCAGTTCTATGATCTGTTTGCAAATGCTCAGACCAAGACCTGTACCCTTGCCTGACGTGTGGGCTTTATCTGCTTTGTAAAAACGGTCAAAGATATGCTCCCGATCATGCGGTGCGATCGGATCACCATCGTTGGCGATGGTGACAGCTACCTTATTATCATGCAACAAAGCGGTGGTAATTGTCAAGCATCCTTTATCGGAAACAAACTTCAAGGCGTTGTCTACGATGTTGTGCACCACCTGCGTGATCTTGTCGTTATCCGCACTTACAAAGCAGGCTTCGTGCTCAAATTCCAGTTCCACATTCAGCTGCCTGTTTTCGATATCCGTCAAACGGCCGATGATGACGCGGCGGATGAGCTCGTTGATGTCAAAATCGGTCATGGTAAGCTTGGCAACGCCCTTGTCCATGCGGCTCAGCTGCAAAAGGTCGGCAATGAGGCGCTTCATGCGGTTGGTCTCATCATGAACGATCTGCAGATAGCGGGGAGATTCCTCCTGCGGTATGGTGCCGTCCAGCATGCCCTCCACAAAGCCGTGGATGCTGGTAACGGGGGAGCGCAGCTCGTGGCTTACGTTTGCAACAAATTCCTTGCGGTTTTCTTCCACCTGTTCCAGTTTTTCAGCCATGACGTTGAACGCGCCCGCCAGCTGGCGAACTTCGTTCACGCCTGTGATCTCGGCACGGGTGGAAAGATTTCCGCGGCTCATTTGTTCGGCGGCTTTGGTGATCACCGTGAGCGGATGAACGATGCCGCGGGCATAGAACGCCGTGCCTGCAATGGCTACGAGCGAGGCAAGGGTAAAACCGATGGCGATCTGCAACAGCAGGCCGTGGTATTCAGCCTCGATGATCTGGGCGCTGGTATGGATGAACACCGCGCCGTACACGGTATCGTTTTGCACATACGGCACGGCGACCGTGAACACAGGGCCGTCTGCATTGCGCAGCGTTACCTGTACCTCCTCGCCGCTGAGCACCATTTTCAGCGTGTTGGCAACAGCTTCGGCATTGAGGGTGCTGAGGATGTCGGGGCTGCTTTGCAGGGCGGATTGCATGTTATCGCGCACACGGCCGTTGCGGTCTACGATCAGTATGTATGCATTGTAATCGTGATATACGCTGGAGGCTTTCCATTGCAGATAATCCATGCTTGCAGAGCGCGTAACAAGGAAATCTCCGCTTTCGCCTTCTTCCAGCTGAGAAGCCAGAAACGCGATCTCACGCGCCTGATTCATCAGACTGTCCATGCGGCTGTCGATCATGGAGGCGCGTATGGACAGGATGGAGAAGGCGCCGCCGATGAGCGCCACCAGCAGAATGACGACCATAAACAGCGCAAGCAGCCGGTCAAACATGTTTTGAAACATGGGTCATCCTTTCCGGCAGGGATCAGTTCGCCTTGTATTCAAACTTGTAGCCTACGCGCCAGACCGTGTGGATCTGCCAGCCGTATTTTTCGCATTCGGGCAGTTTTTCGCGCAGACGCTTGATATGCACATCCACCGTGCGGCTGTCGCCGAAAAAGTCAAAGCCCCACACGCGCTCCAGCAGCTGTTCGCGGGTAAAAACCATGTTGGGGTGGGAAGCAAGGTAGTACAGCACTTCCAGCTCTTTGGGCGGCATATCCAGCTCGCGCCCTTCAAAGGTGGCTTCGTAACGGGCAAGGCTTACCGTAAGCTGGGGAAACCGCAGGGTATCATCCGCGGGGTCTGTTTTTTCCTCCGCTGCGGGCGCACGGCGCAAAACGGCCTTGACGCGGGCAACGAGTTCCTTGGTTTCAAAAGGCTTGGTGACGTAATCATCCGCGCCCAGCTCAAGGCCGAGTACTTTGTCAAAAGTCTCGTCTTTGGCGGTGAGCATAATGACGGGCACTTTGCTCGTCTGGCGAATCTCGCGCAGTACCTGCAGACCGTCCAGCCCGGGCAGCATGACATCCAGCAGCACTAGCGCAGGGGCTTGTGCGCGGAAACTTTCAAGAGCAGTATCGCCGCGCGCTGCTTCGGTAACGGCAAAGCCTTCTTTTTCAAGATACAGTTTAACAAGGTGGCTGATGTTGGGGTCGTCATCCACCAGCAAAATACGCTGTTTATCAGTCATGGAGCGTTTCTCCTTTCGTAAGAAATTACTTGAGGGTTACGACGGTCACGCCCTGCTCGCCTTCGCCGTACATACCGTCGCGGAATTTTTTGACGTTCATATGGCCTTTCAGGTGACGCTGGATACCAGTGCGCAGCACGCCGGTACCCTTGCCGTGAATGATGCTGACTTCGTTGAGACCGCCGAGCGTGGCGTCTGCAAGGTAGATATCCACCGCACCGATGGCTTCTTCCAGCGTCTGTCCGCGCACGTCGATTTCCATGGGCACGGAGGCCTTGGTGGCAGATACCTTGTTGATGACGCGGCTCTTCTGGGGCTTTTCGGGCTCGACTACCTTCAACTGGCTCAGATGGGCCTTCATTTTGATGATGCCCGCCTGAATCTGCACTTCGCCGTTGCGGTCGGGGACGGAAAGCACGGTGCCCTTGGTACCAAGATGAACGATTTCGACGCTTTCGCCCACGCGTACGGTCTTGGGCGGCGTAAAGTTGACGGCGCTCTTTTCGCTGAGGCCTTCGGAAAGGGCGTCAAGGCCTTCTTCCATGCGCTTTTTCAGCTTTTGCACCTCGTGCTCAGGGGTGGCGGCCTGTTTCTTCATGGCCTTGAGCTCGCGCAGGATGCCTTCGGATTCGCGCTTGGCATTTTCCATGATGCGGCGGGCTTCTTCCTTGGCCTTTTTGAGGCTCTTTTCGCGGCTCTGTTCAATTTCGGCACGCAGCTTTTCAGCTTCGTTGCGCAGTTTGACGGTCTCGCGGCGGGTCTCTTCGGCAATGGCACGTTCGCGCTCGGCGATTTGACGGTGATATTCCGCGTTGGCGATGACGTCCTCAAAGCGGATGTCTTCCTTGGAGAGCAGCTCTTTGGAAGCCTCGATGTAGCTTTCGGGCAGACCGAGCTTGCGGGAGATTTCAAACGCGTTGGACTTGCCGGGGATGCCGATGGACAGGCGGTAGGTGGGACGCAGAGATTCCACATCAAACTCCACGCTGGCGTTTTCAATGCCGGGCGTACTGAGCGCGAAGGCCTTCAGCTCGCTGTAGTGCGTGGTAGCCATGGTGCGGATGCCGCGTTTGAGCAAACTGGAAAGGATGCTCTGTGCAAGGGCGGCGCCTTCGGTGGGGTCGGTGCCTGCGCCAAGCTCGTCAAAGAGGACGAGGTCATCGTTATCCACATTCTTGACGATGTTGACGATGTTGGTCATGTGAGAGGAGAAGGTGGACAGAGACTGCTCGATGGACTGCTCATCACCGATATCGGCGTACACCTTGTGGAAGAAACTCATCTCGGTGCCAAAATCGGCAGGCACATGCAGACCGCTCATCGCCATCAGGGTAAACAGGCCCATGGTTTTGAGCGTAACGGTCTTGCCGCCCGTGTTGGGACCGGTGATGATGAGCGTGGTAAAGTCATCGCCCAGCCAAAGGTTGCTGGGTACTACCTTTTCGGGGTCGATGAGGGGATGACGGCCGCGGATGATTTTGACATAGCCGCGGGTGTTCATTTTGGGCAGCACCGCATGCATGCTGCGGGAAAGCATGCCCTTGGCAAAGGCAAAATCCAGATGCGTGAGCAGAGAAATGTTCAGGTCGATGTTTTCAGCGTGAGGAGCGATGCGGTCGGAAAGCGCCTGCAGGATGCGGGCAATCTCCAGCTGCTCTTTGGCGCGCAGTTGCTTCAAATCGTTGCCGAGCTCCACTACGAACATCGGCTCGATGAACAGCGTTGCGCCCGATGCGCTTTGGTCATGCACAAGACCGGGAACATTGGCACGGCATTCCGCCTTTACGGGGATGCAGTAGCGGTCGCCGCGCATGGTGATGATGGAATCCTGCAGGTTTTTGGAAAACGAGGAGGAGCGGATCATCTGGTTGAGCTTTTCGCGCATGCGCTCGTTGGCGGAGCGGATCTGGCGGCGGATCTGGAAAAGCTCGGAGGAGGCGCGGTCGGCGATCTCTTCTTCGCTGATGATGGCGGTGGTGATGTCGTTATCCAGCGTATCCAGCGTGGTGAGACGGCTGGCATAGCCGGTGAGGATGGGCGTATCCTCGCGCTCACGCACAAGGGAGGAACGGGCCACCTTGGCAGCGCGCAGACAGGCGGCAACATCCAAAAGTGCGCGGGGATTCAGACAGGCGCCTTTGGCGGCAAGCTTTACCTGCTCGCGCACATCGGGAAAGGAAGCCAGCGGATGACCGCCGAGGTAGCTGATGAGCGTTACTGCCTCCTCGGTTTCATCCAGAGAGTGAACGGCATCCGAAAAATCAACGCAGGGAACAAGATCAAGGCACTTTTCCTTGCCCAGGTCGGTCAGTGCGTATGTGGAAAGGCGTTCGCGAATTTTGGTAAATTCAAGCACGCGCAGTGCGCGGTCCTGTTCGGACATAAAAGTGATCCCTTCCTTTCGGGGAATATGGTGTTATTCGGCTCCGCGTGCCCAATGCCCTGCGGTGGTCTGCACGGCGGGGGCGGGGGCAAAACCGCTTGCGATGAGCTCGGCAAAAGTGTGGGTAAGCGCAAGCTGCTCCTGCGGCGTTTCAACGGTGAAGTGGAGCAATGCCGCAGCGCCAAGCGCGGCGCGTTCACGGTCATAGGCGCGCAGGTCGGTGGGCAAAGCGCCCAGCACCTGAATTTCGCATCCTTCGGCAAAGCGCGTGCGGGAGAGCGGGAAACGATAATCCTTTCTGTCGGAAAGCACGGCGTTTTCACGTCCGCAAACGGCAGAAGGCGTTTTGCAAAGGCGGCAGGATGCGCGGTTGGCGCTCAGACCGAGGCGTACTCGCTCGGGACAATGGTTGAGCAGCATCAGAATCTCTCTGCCGTACATTTTCATAAAGCGAGGCACAGGGGAATGGACGGCTTTCTGGTCGCTGCCGCTCCATTCAGGCCAGAAGGCACAGGCGGTCACGCCCGCGCGGGAGATGACTTCGGCAGCGGCGGTGTTGGTCGCGGGTACGCCTTCGCCTGCAATCATGGCCATTTCGGGCAGCAGCGCCAGCTGCGCAACGCTCTCTGCCCACAAACCTGCAAGGCGGTCTGCGTTTTGGCGGATGACGGGAAGCACGTTTTCGAGCGTTTCCTGCGTCATCTGCGGAGGCAGACGCAGCCAGCAGCCCTCGGGAAGGGCAGCGAGCGCTACGGAGAGCGCATCAGCGGTAAATTCATCGGGAGCAAATACGGGATGTGTCGCGCCTGCTTCCATCAGCTGTGCCGCCATGTCAGGGTCATGGAAAATGACGGCAAGCGCGTCTTTGCTGACGGGGGCGCCAGCTCTTCTGGTCACTTGGAAATCATCGGACCTGACCTGTGCGGGCAGGTCAAAGGCAGCGATGCGCGCTTCGGTGAGTTTGTCAACGGCGTCGCGGCGTAGGGCATTCAACGCGCTTACAGGCAAAAAGACGTTATCATCCGCTATGACCTGAACGTTTTCACATACAAAGGGCGTACCGCCCAGCTTTTCCAGCTGACGGCGGGCGTCTTCGGCGGTGGAAGCGCGCTTCTGAGCGGCCTGCACAGCATCGCCTTCAACGGTCACGCTTGTCTGTCCGTCAGTCATGGAAAGCTGCATGGGCGCATTCAGACGGAAAGAAGCAAACATCGTAACGGGAATGGGCTTGGGCGCATGGGCGCGGGCTTCGTCCATCTGCTGTGCATCGGTCAGGCGGGCGACCTGCATGCCGTTTTCCACCCTGAGACCGGGGCGCAGACGCAGCGTAGCTACGCCGCCTGCGGGTACATCGGGGCCGGAGTAACGCATATCCTCATCCTTACGGCCGCGCAATTGTAGGCTGTCGCCGTTGTGGAGGTCGCGGTCGGTGCGCATGGAGGCAAAATCGCGGCGGACAGAAAGGATTTCACCGATGGGAAGGCCTTCGTGGCTGACCCTTTCGGGCGTGAGCATATCAGCGTCTTCAGCGTCAAAGGCATGACCGCGCGTAAAGCCGCCGCGGTTGAAGATTTGCAGAAGCTTTTCTTTCTGCGCCTTGTCGCCCGGTACAAATTCACCGCGGGCGATCAAATCGAGAGCGCGGCGGTAGACCGTGGCAACGGTGGCGACGTATTCGGGGCTCTTGAGGCGGCCTTCGATTTTGAGCGATGCAACGCCTGCCTTGCAAAGCTCGGGCAGGTCATCCAGCGTGCAAAGGTCGCGCAGGGAAAGCAGCGGGCCGTTTTCATCACCCATGCGGAACTCCTGACGGCAGGGCTGCGCACAGCGGCCGCGGTTGCCGCTTCGTCCGCCTGCCATGCTGCTCATAAGGCAGCGGCCGCTTACGGCGGTGCAGAGCGCACCGTGGGCAAATACCTCTGTTTCGATGCCTGTTGCAGCCACGCGGCGGATATCCTCCAAAGAGCATTCGCGGGCAAGCACAACGCGGTCAAAACCGAGTTTGCGGGCGGTCAGTGCGCCTTCGGCGTTGCAAAGCGCCATCTGCGTGCTTGCGTGCAGCTGCAGGGAGGGTAAATCACGCTTGACCATGGCGGCTACGCCCTGGTCCTGTACGATCACAGCGTCCGCGCCTGCGTTGGCAATGGCAGTCAGCGCATTGTGTACGCCTTCCATTTCAGAGGGCTTGACAAGCGTGTTGACCGTCACATGCACGCGCGCGTGATGCAAATGGGCATAGCGAACAGCGCGTTCAAGCGCTTCGTCATCAAAATTGACGGCGCTGGCACGCGCACCAAAGGCTTTGTAACCAAGATAAACGGCATTTGCGCCGCAGTCGATGGCTGCATGCAGGGCAGCTTCATCACCTGCGGGGCAGAGCAGCTCAGGCAGATAAAGAGGCATGAAAAAGCTCACTTTCCAAAATGATGTTTAAGCAAGAAAAGCGGCGCGATAGGGCAATGCACCCAACGCGCCGCTTAGGCTGATCACAGCTTGGTGAAGGGATATTCGACGCCGTTGGTCTCTACGCGGATGGAGGCGATGACCTGCGGCTCCAGCGGACGGTCCATGCGGTCGGTCTTCTTGGACACGATGCCGTCGGCTACTTCCATGCCGGTGAGCACCTTGCCGAAAGCGGCATAGGAGCCATCCAGATGAGGGCTGTCGCTGGTCATGACAAAGAACTGAGAACCGGCGGAGTCCTTCATCATGCTGCGGGCCATGCTGAGTACGCCGTAGGTGTGCTTGAGGGGATTGGGCACGCCGTTCATGCCGAACTCGCCCTTGATGCGGTAGCCGGGGCCGCCCATGCCGTTGCCGTTGGGGCAGCCGCCCTGAATCATGAAGCCGGGGATGCAGCGATGGAAGATGAGGCCGTCATAGAAGCCGCTGTTGGCCAGAGAAATGAAGTTGCCAACGCTCTGGGGAGCGATTTCGGGATACAGTTCGCCCTGCATTACGCCGCCGTCCTGCATGGTAATGGTGAAGATGGGATTTGCCATGGAAATGACCTTCTTTCCGAAAGCTCATGATGAGCTGTTCTTTTTTGCTATTTAATGAAACGAGACCGAAAAATCTCATGTTGCATTATACAATGTTTGAGGGGGCAATGCAATGGAATATGCGGTAAGTTTGCAAATCTGTTCCTGTTTGTTCACATTTGAAAAATTTCAGGCGTCAGTGTCAATCAGCCAGAGACGCTCATTGAATGCGCCGCGTTGTTCAGCCTTTGCCTTTCGCAGGGCTTCCACCTGCTCGTAGGTGCTTCCGCGGGCGGCAATCACTGCGCGGATAACTTCCAGCAGGTCGGCAAGTTCTTCCATGCTCTTGTCCTGAAGATATTCCTGCAGCTCTTCGGACAGCTTTTCATCAAGCGCGGCGAGATAGTCGTTTTCATCCAGCACTTTGATACGGCAGCTCTTTCCGGAGGCTTCGATGATTTCGGGGATGCGGTCGCGTACCAGCTTGTTGTGAACGGTTTTCATGTTCATTCTCCCAGCGTATGCGTCATCCAAACATCGCCCCAGCCGTTGGCGCATGCGATGGGACGCAGTTTTTCGCAGGCTTCCTTTGCCGTGGCTTCGCTTTCGAACACGCCGTAGACAACGGAGCCGCTGCCTGTCATCATGCCGCGGATGGCGCCGAGGGATTCAAGCGCGCATGCCGCTTCGCCGATGGCGGGACGGGCGGTGACGCTTACGCCTTCCAGCACATTGTTCATGGCTGCGCCAAGCGTACGCAAGCTGCCTGTGAGCAGCGCGTTTTGGGCGCATTCCGTCTGCGGGCGGGAGAGCGTGTCGGGGTCGAGGGCGTCAAAGGCGCCGAATACCTCTTTGGTACTCAGGCCGCCGCAGGGCTGAAGCATCACCAGCCATACTTTGGGCGCAGGGGAAAGCGGGGCGATGTTTTCGCCGATGCCGCCTACACGCGCCAGGCCGCCGGTGAGCATAAAGGGAATATCCGCCCCGAGCGAAAGGCCTATGCGCAAAAGGTCTTCGTTGGAAATGTCAAGCTGCCACAGTTGGACAAGTCCGCGCAGGGCAGCTGCCGCATCGGCGCTGCCGCCGCCCATGCCCGCGCCCGAAGGGATGGCTTTGAGCAGACGCATGCGCGCGCCTTTATCAACACCGCAAAAGTCACGCAGCTTTTTGGCGGCGCGGTAAACGAGATTGTTTTCATCGTAGGTAACGGCGGCGGAGGAAAGCGCATCATCTGCTGCGTTGTTCAAAAGCATCGGGGAGAGGGCGGCATCCTCCAAAACGAGCGTATCCGCCTCTTCCAGCCAAAGCATATCATGCATTTCGACGGTTTGCATCAGCATGTCCATCAGGTGGTAGCCGTCTTCACGGGTACCCAGAATATCCAGCGTCCAGTTGATTTTGGCATGTGCCTTTACGCAAAGCATTGCATCCAGCCCTTTTTATGTGGTATAGTACCTTGTAGTATACCATTTTTTGATGGATTCGTTAAGGGGGTGACGGCCAAATGACCGAGATTCCTGTACTGGTTTCGCTCAAATCCTGCGCACACCGCGGGGAGGGCGCTGAGGACGAGAGCATGAGCATGCTCACTTCGGGCGTGCTGGCTGTAGAAGGACAAAAAGCGGTGATCCGCTACGAAGAAAGCATTGATGAAACCGTTCCGCCGCAGAAGGTGGAAATTACCATTGAAGATGAAACTGTGACCATGAACCGCGGCGGTTCGTACGCCACGCAGATGGTATTTCGTCTGGGCTGCCGTTATGAAGGCTTGTATCATACGCCTTTCGGCGATATGGACCTTGCCCTGTACTGCACCAAGCTTGGTTATGACATCGGCGATGATGGCGGCGTGCTGGAATTGAACTATCAGCTGGATATCAACGGACGCTTTGCCGCGATGCACGATATGGAGCTTCATCTGTTCAAGCAGGAAGAGAAAAATGGATCTCAAAAGTGAGCAGAAAAAGCTGTTTGCACTGCTGAACACTTACGCCCGCTGCTTTGTGCGCGTGTGTGACGATGACCGCGCACTGTGGGTGAGCGACCTGCCCCGCAAATCACAGGAAACGCTGTACCGCGCGGATGAACTGCTTGCCGAGGGTTTTTGCGCTTGGGAAGATGAGGCTCAGCGCCTGCTGTATGTGGATTTGTCGCTGAACAAATGGCAGGAGTTGATCGACAGTCTGCCCTGCAAACTGCCCGCACTGCCGAAGGATGAAACGCTGCATACCGCCTACGCGCTTTGCAGATTGTGGATGCTGCATCCCACGCAGCGCGCGGATGAGCACATGCCCATGCTGCGCACGGCGGCAAAACTGGTATGCGAAGCGCCTTCCAAAACAGCGGAGCGCAAACTGCGAACGCTGTACGAAGAAAGCGCGGTCAGGCTTCGAAACAGTCAAACGCTTCCCTGCGATGCAGGAAGGCTGCTTGCTGCATGGATCAACAACTACGACAGTGAAAAGGAGATGCGGATATGATCCTGAAATATCTTGGCCATGCCTTTTTCACCCTTGAACTTGAAAACGGCAAGGTGATCGCCTGTGATCCTTACGGCGATTTTTATGATTTTCCTTGCCGAAACATCAAGGCGGATTACTGCCTTGTCAGCCATCATCACCATGACCATGACGGTGTGGAACAGTGCATTCAGCCCGGTGCTCAGGTGATCGATACCGCAGGCGTTCACAAGCTGGAAGGCGGTATCACCGTGCGCTCGGTGGAAACATGGCACGATGACAAGCAGGGCGCTTTGCGCGGCAGCAATCTGATCCACGTCATTGAGACGGAAAACCTGCGCATTGCCCATGCGGGTGATTTGGGCCATCTGCCCAATGTGCAGCAGCTCAGACAAATCGGCGCAGTCGATGTGCTGCTGGTGCCTGTGGGTGGCTATTACACCATTGACGCGGCAACTGCGATGGAATTTTGCCGCGTGCTGCAGCCTGTGTGCGCCATTCCCATGCATTACCGCACCAAGTACGACCCCGATATGCCTGTAAGCACCGTGAGGGATTTTCTGGACCTGACCCATGCGGCGGATACACTGATGCCGCTCGTTCGTATCACCAAAGCGGACATATTGGAGCGTCCGTCGGTGCTCACGCTGGCAATACGCGAATAACCAAGAAGGGCGAAGGCAAACGCCTTCGTCTTTTTGCGTCAAAGAGGAGGAATGAGCATGTTTGTGGGTATTGAACAGACAAAACTTGAAAACATGCTTGAAACGGCGGAATACAACCTGCGCGCGCTGGAACTTTTCAGCAGCTATCTGCATATCTGTCCGCGCTTTGTAACGGCGGAGGATGTGAAGGAGCTGAAGGAAGCCTGTGGCGTGGATGTGCAAACGGCAGTACGTTTGCTGGTGGCTGCGGCGTGCGGGCTGAATGCTGACGAGAGCGAAGCGGACCGCGTGCTGGAGGAGGATTACTTCCGTCACGCCATCCATCTGCTGGATGCGAATGAATGCAGGAACGACCCGTATTACCAGACCATCCGCATGCCCGAAACCACACGCGGAACCTGGAAGATGGGTTACAGGACCATCAAGGCCTATGAACTGTTTACATCTGATGATCTCAAGCTGCTTGGCGACGGACGCGAAATTCCCCAGACAGGCTTTTTTACGGAGGATTTCCGTGCGCCCATCGTGGAAGAAAACGGCCGTGAATGGATGACCGTTACCCCCAGCGAGATCAATACCATGACGGCGGATATCCGCGCCGTCAGCGGTAAGGTGGCAGTGTTCGGACTTGGTTTGGGTTATTATGCCTTTATGGCATCCGAAAAGCCCGATGTAACGCAGGTAGTGGTGATTGAACGCGACAAGAGCGTTATCTCGCTTTTCCGCGAGTTTATTTTGCCGCAGTTTCCCAATAAGGACAAAATCACTGTGCTGGAAGCGGATGCTTACGTCTATGCCGAGCAAATGGGTAAAGAACGTTTTGACTGGGCGTATGTGGATATCTGGCATGACGTGCTGGACGGCGTTGAAATGTACCTGAAGATGAAACGCCTTGAAAAGCATTCGCCTGATACGCAGTTTTTGTACTGGATAGAGCCGAGCATGCTGGCGTGGCTGCGCGGTATGGCTTTGATGGAAGCGGCTGAGAAAATCGAAGGCCCCATGCTCAAAACCATCGGCAGGCCTCAAACCGCTGACGAGCTGGCAAGGCTTCTAAGCGATGACCATCTGCGCCGCATTGCAAAGGATATCCCGCTTGAAGTGACTAAAAGAGCATAAAAAACCGCCCTGCACGTTTGATACGGCAGGGCGGTTTTTGTTACAGGTCAAACAGCGAAAGCTGCTCAGTTTTGGGGGCTTTATGTTTGGAATGGATGCTGCCT
>JAZKYW010000141.1:0-22817 GCA_045612325.1 Candidatus Limiplasma sp.
ATTGTCTTCCTAAGACCGCTTGGCCTCCGACTTGGTCTGGTAGGCCAGAGAGCCGATCTTGACGCCCTTGACGTAGAAGATGGCGGGCTCGTCCTCGCTGGCGTAGCTGATGCCTGCGGCGGTGAGCACGCGCTTGGTCTCGGCAAGGCCTTCCTCGCCCATATCCAAAACGTGGTTGTTTTCAAGGGATACGGTCTCAACGCCGCCTGCGGGCAGGATCTCCGCCCATTCGGGCTTGGCGCGGAAGAGGAAGGAGTTGCTGCGCTTCTCGGGGTTGCGACCTGCAGTGGTGAACGTGCCTTCAAAGTTGATCATGGTCAGATCATCCTTGAGCAGGATATCGCGCACGTTGCGGAAGGGGAAGTGGATGTCGTTGTCCTGCTTTTCCAGCTCCTTGATGAAGATGGATTTGCCGTCATGCTGCACGTTTTCACCGATGGTGAAGTCGCCGGTGAAGCTCATGGTAAGCAGCACGGAGCCGTCGCCTTCCAGCACGGGGATGGTGGGGTCAACGGTGGGCACGGGTTCGGGCGTGGGTTCAAGCTCAGGCTCGATCTCCTGCGCCACTTCGCCGCCGGCACCGAAAATGGTGATGGATACCTCTTCAAGGTCGCCCTCGGCACATGCGCAAACGCACAGGGTAAGCAGCATGCATACGATGAGCAGCCATGCGTAAAGCGGTTTGTTTTTCATATTGCACCTCTTTGGCAACGTTACAGCTGCCTGATAAAATCGGACATGCGCGCAAGGGCTTCCATCAGCTGGTTGAGTCCCGTGGCGTAGCTGCAGCGGATGTATCCCTCGCCGCTTGCGCCAAAGGCCGTGCCGGGTACGCATACGACCTTCTTTTCGCGCAGCAGACGCTCGCAGAACTGTTCGCTGGTCAGGCCCGTCTTTTGAATGCCGGGGAAAACGTAGAATGCGCCGAGCGGCTCAAAGCAGCTCAGACCCATATCGCGCAGGCCCTTGACCATCAGCCTGCGGCGCTGGTCGTAGCTTTCGCGCATGAGCGCCACATCGGCGTAACCGTCCTCGCGTCCGCGGCGCAGCGCCTGCTGGGCGGCTACCTGTCCCTGACGGGGCGCGCACAGGATGGTATACTGGTGAATTTTGCACATCACATCGCAGAAGGCGGCAGGCGCGCACAGGAAGCCCATGCGCCAGCCGGTCATGGCAAAGGCCTTGGAAAAGCCGTTGAGCACGAATGTGCGCTCGTGCATGCCGGGGAGCGCTGCAATGCTAGTATGCCCTTCGGGGCTGTAGGAAAGCTCGGCATAAATCTCATCGGAGATGACGATGAGGTCGTGTTTGATAAACACTTGCGCCAGCTTTTCCAGCTGCTCGCGGCTGACAACCGCGCCCGTGGGGTTGTTGGGGTAGGGCAGGATGATGGCCTTGGTGCGGGGCGTTACCGCTGCTTCCACCGCCTCGGGAGTGAGGGCAAAGGCGTCCTTTTCCCAGGTGGGCATGGGCACGGGCACGCCGCCGGCAAACACCACGCCGGGAGCGTAGCTTACATAGCTGGGCTCGGGGATGAGGATCTCATCGCCCGGATTGGTGATGGCGCGCAGGCAAAGGTCGATGCCCTCGCTGGCGCCTACCGTTACCAGGATCTCATCCTTGGGGCTGTACTTGAGACCAAAACGGCTTTCCATATAATACGCGATCTCCTCGCGCAGGGAAAGCAGGCCCCAGTTGCTGGTGTACTGCGTTTCGCCGTCCAGCAGGCTGTTGATGGCGGCGTCGCGGATGTGATAGGGCGTTATAAAATCGGGCTCGCCAACGCCCAGCGAAATGGCGTCGGGCATGGCGGCGGCAACGTCAAAGAACTTGCGGATGCCGCTCTTGGGTACGGCGGCAATGGTGGGGTTGATGTAGCGGCCGGGATCGAAACTCACGCCGTGACCACCAGCCTCTTATCATCTTCCTTGCCTTCGAAGATGACGCCGTCGCTCTTGTAGCGCTTGAGCACAAAATGGGTCGCGGTGCCGGTAACGCTTTCCAGCGTACTCAGCTTGGTGGATACAAAGAAGGCCAGCTCCTTGAGGGTGGGGGCTTCCACCAGCAAAAGCAGGTCGTACGCGCCGCTCATGAGGTAGACGGATTTGACCTCGTCAAAACGGTAGATGCGGCGGGCGATGGCGTCAAAGCCCTGGTCGCGCTGCGGGGTAACGCGCACTTCGATCATGGCTTCCACGCGCTCGCGCTGGGTCTTATCCCAGTTGATAACGGGGGAATAGCGCAAAATAACGCCGTTTTTTTCCATCTCGTCGATCATGGCGCCAACGTTTTCTGCGGTGCTGCCGGTCATGGTAGCCAGCTGTTCAAGGGTGAGGCGGCAATCCTCCTGCAAAAGCCTGAGAAGCTGCATCTGAAGAGTCTGCATATGGTTGTGGAACTCCTTTCAAAAAACAAAATTCCAGTTTCCAGTATACCCGACTTTGGCGATGGATGCAAGAAAAAACGCACGGGCAGAGAAGGGGCGAAACGGTTGCGGTCAAAGGGCTTGTGTGGTATACTGTGCTTACCAATGTTCGTTCAACAACTGCATCCAAAGTGACCTACGCAAACACAAGGAGGTATGTCTTTATGGAACCCATCAAAGTTGCCATTATCGGTTGCGGCACCATTGCCAACAGCGCCCACATCCCCGCCTATATGGCCAATCCCGATGCGCAGATCAAGTATTTCTGCGACATCCTGCCCGAGCGCGCCAACGCGGCGGTTGAAAAGTACGGCTGCGGCACCGCTGTGACCGATTATCACGAAGTGCTCAACGACCCCGAGATCGAGGCCGTTTCCGTTTGCACGCCCAACCTGATGCACTCCGTCATCGCCATTGACGCCCTCAAGGCCGGCAAGCATGTTCTGTGCGAAAAGCCCGCCGCCCGCACCTATCCCGAGGCGCTGGCCATGCAAAAGGCGCAGCATGAAAGCGGCAAGACCCTCAACATCGGCGTTGTCAACCGCTTCAACGATGCTGTGAACAAGATCAAGGAGATCATCGACGCGGGCGAACTGGGCGAAGTATACCATGTATACGTTTCCTTCCGTGCGCAGCGTTCCATTCCCGGTCTGGGCGGCGCTTTTACCACCAACGCCATCGCAGGCGGCGGCGCGCTCATCGACTGGGGCGTACACTATCTGGATATCGTGATGTACTGCACCGGCGACCCCGTTGCCAAGACCGTCAGCGGCGAGACCTTCTGCAAGCTGGGCGTGGATATGGCCAACTACACCTATGTAGGTATGTGGGCTGAGAACACCAAGAATATCAACGGCACCTATGACGTTGACGACTCCGTTGCCGGCATCGTGCGTACCGACGGCCCCGTCATCACCTTCAACGGCGCATGGGCACAGAACATCGGCGCGGATGAAGCCTTCATCGACTTCATGGGCACCAAGGCCGGTATCCGCCTGCAGTACGGCGGCGATTTCGTCAAGTACGGCGCCGAAAACGGCATGCTCACCAAGACCGAGTACAAGTTCAAGAAGACCGCCATGTTCCAGAACGAGATCGACGGCTTCCTGCGCTGCGTACGCGGCGGTGAAAAGCTGCCCAGCCACATCGACGTGACCATCAAGACCGCCAAGATCCTGCAGGGCATTTACGACTCTGCCGCCGCCCACCGCGAAGTGGTATTCGAGGAGGAAGCCTGAGTGAAAAAGATCGGCTTTATCGATTACTATCTGGATGAATGGCATGCCAACAACTACCCCAAGTTCTTCCGTCAGTGGACGGAGGGCTTTGAGGTATCCTATGCATGGGGCCAGATCGACAAGCCCAACGGGCTTACCGGCAAGGAATGGGGCGAAAAGTACGGCGTTGAGATCCTTGATTCCATCGAGGAAGTGGTGGAAAAGAGCGATGTGCTGATCGTGCTGTCTCCCGATAATCCCGAAAAGCATCTTGAACTGTGCCGCCTGCCCCTTGCCAGCGGCAAGCCCACCTATGTGGATAAGACCTTCGCGCCCACGCTGGCGGAGGCCAAGGCCATTTTTGCCATGGCTGAGGAAAGCGGCACGCCCTGCTACTCCTCCTCAGCGCTGTACTATGCCACCGAGTATGAAGCACCCCGTCAAAAGCCTGTGGATATGATCGACAGCTGGGGTCCCGGTGAGTTTGAACAGTACTCCGTGCATCAGCTGGAGCCCATCGTTTCCATCATCCACGATGCGCCCGTGCGCGTGCTGTCCATCGGTACCGCCGAGTATCCCGCCATTCTGGTGGATTTTGAAGGCGGTCAGCGCGCCAAGGTGGCTGTGTGGCGCACCAACCGCGGCTTTGCCATGAACATCGGCTACAAGGACGGCACAGGCGAGCATGTGGAAGCCAACTCCAACTTCTGGGAAGGCTGCATCAAGTCCATGGCGGATTTCTTCAACCATCCCGTACCGCCCGTACCCCACGAGAATACCCTGCGCATCATTTCCATCATTGACGCCGGCAAGCGCGCCATCGAGCGCCCCGGTCAGTGGGTCAACATCAGCGAGCTGTAAAACAGCATAACAAAAAAGGAACGGCGAAAGCCGTTCCTTTTTGATTTACCAAATTCGTTCCGCTGTATCAAAGAACAACGGAGTGCCGCCCGTGTGGATGAACAGAACGTTCTTGTTCTGCCAGCCTTCGCGCTTGACGATTTCCATGAGCCCTGCGTAGGCTTTGCCCACATAGGTGCCGTCCATGGGTACGCCGTAGGTCTGCATCATATCGCGGATGACGTTTTCAACATCCTCGCCGTAATCGCCGTATACGCGGCGGAAATCACCGTTGATTTCAACGTCCTTTTCGGTGAGGATGGTTTCGCCCAGCCATGCGTTGGCAAAGGCCAGTGTGTGCGCACAGGCGTTTTGAGCGTCTCGGGCGACGGAAATGCCCATGATGCGCTCGCTGCCGCCGCGCAGATGGCGTCCGCAGAGCAGGCCGCCGAGCGTCATGCCCGTGCCGCAGGCAAGGGCGATCACGTCAAAGCTGCCCTGCGCGCGGATCTCATCATACACAGGCACATAGGCGGCGGTGGGGACGGCCTCGTTGCCCTTGCCGAAGCGGTCACCGTAAATGTAGTAGGGCGTTTCGCCCTTTTCGCGGATGGAAGCAAGCACAGCATCCACCGTTTCGGCAACGCCTGTTTTGAAGCAGGGCACGATGTTTGCGCCGAAAGCGCGGCAGAGCCTTGCGTTGTAGGCTTCGCGGCGCTGACCGTCGTCATCGGCGGGGGAGATAATGGTGATGGGCACGCCTGCGCCTTTGCACAGGTTGCTCAGCACACGGCACAGATTGCTGCGCGCGTTGCCGTAGGCCACCATGTGGTCGCAGCCTTTTCTGCGCATATCGCGCATGTATTCCAGCGCGATGCGCACCTTGTTGCCGCCAAAGGAGTAGGGCAGCATATCCTCACGCTTGAGGAAAAACGTGTTGCCGTTTTCATCCGTCAGAAGCTTCTGCACGGGCGTGGGAGAAAAAGCAGGTTCGTACATGACAGTACTCCTTATCGGGAGGCGATTTTGCGGATTTTTTGCACAAGCGCGGCGGGAATGACAAGCCTTGCGGCGCAGTGCAGGCGTTCCTTCAGGGAAAGCGTGCGCCACACGCGGCCTGTTTCGCCGCTCATGAGGGATTTGAGGTCGGGCGCGTTGCGTGCCATCACCCACAGGTAATGGTCCTTGAGCTTTTGCAGGTCTTCGGCGGCAGCGCCGTGGGAGTATTCATCCACATCGTTTACCATATCCACCACGGTCTGACAGCGGCGGTACAGCTGGTCGCGCTTTTCCTTTTTCCAAATCTGCATGGCGGAGCCGCTCACGTTTTCGCGGTATACGCAGCCATAAACATGCTCGTACCACGCATGACCCGCAGCGGTGAGGAAAAGGCGCATGCGAAGGTCGCCGTGCTGGCATTCGCGCTCGGTAAAGCAGGCGGGCAGGCTGCGCAGCACATCCACACGGAAAACGAAACTGGCAGTGGGGATAAAGTTGACCCTTGCCATCTCGCCTAAGGTGAAAACGCGGCTTTCGTCGTGGAAAAGCTCACGGTCGCTTTCGTAATAGGGCAGGAAGGGACGGTCGGGGTTTACGCCCGCCTCGTCATGCACATAGCCGTTGGAAAAACAGAAGGTGCATTCGGGGTCGCTTTCCATATGCGCGATTTGACGGGCAAGCTTGGTATCGTCACACCAGTAGTCATCGCCCTCGCAAAGGGCGATATACTTGCCGCGCGCACGGGGAAAGTTGAACGTTTCGTTGATGGGCACGCCCTTGGAATACTGGTTCTCCTTCTGAAACATGGGGAGAACGATATCGGGGTAGCGGGCGGCATAGTCGCGGATGATATCCGCCGTGGAATCGGTGGACACGTCATCGTGGATGAGGATTTCAAAAGGGAAATCGCATTTCTGGCTCAAAAAGCTGTCCAGCGCCTGCGCAAGGTATTTCTCGTGGTTGTAGGCCGTGCAGCATATGCTGACCAACGGTTCCATACGTACGCCTCCTAAGGATGGTGATGGAATGATTGTACCCTTGGAGGCGCAGTGTGTCAAGCAGACAGAAAAAGCCTTGGGAAATACGCGCGTGCTGTGTTTGAAGTGCGCTATGCTTGCAAAAACTGATTTCCTGTGGCTTTTTGATGGGCTGAAAATCCCTTCCATGCGGCATGACAGGCGGCAAGAACGGTCAAAATGGGCGCGATGGGAGGGAAAGAGCATGATCGAGATCGGAACCAACGCACCCGAATGCATGCGCAGAGGGGTGAAAATCCGATGGCTTCATATCTGATACAGCATGCGCCGCGGCTGAGCGGCGAGGTGGAGGTGAGCACCGCCAAAAATGCGGTGCTGCCCATACTGGCGGCAGGACTTTTGACGGAAGATCCGCTGATCGTCAAAAACGTGCCGCGCATCACCGATGTAGAAACGCTTCTGCAAATATTGCGCGGCTGCGGTGCGGAGGTCAAGCGGAACGGCGCGGACGTGAGCGTGTGCGCCTTGCAGCCGCAAAGCCCGCACAGCGAGGAGAACATGCGCAGGCTCAGGGCGAGCATCCTCATCCTGGGACCGATACTGGCGCGCTCGGGCAGCGCATGCGTGGGCTTGCCGGGCGGATGCGCCATTGGGCAAAGACCCATCGACCTGCACCTGCGCGGTTTGCAGACGCTTGGCGCACAGGTGCATTCGCTGGGCGGCATGCGTCAGCTGAGCGGAAGGCTGCTGGGCGCGAGGGTGTACCTTGACCTGCCAAGCGTGGGCGCGACCGAAAACCTGCTCATGGCGGCAGCGCTTGCACAGGGGCACACCACCATTGAAAATGCCGCCAAGGAGCCCGAAATCGTGGATTTGGCAAACTGCCTCAACAGGATGGGCGCGCGCATCAGCGGCGCGGGTACGGGCACCATCGGCATATCGGGCGTAGAAAGGCTGCACGGCACGGTCTATCAGCCCATTCCTGACCGCATCGAGGCGGGTACGCTGCTGTGCGCCGCCGCCGTGACCGAGGGCAGTGTGCTTGTGCGCGGCGCATGCGCCGAACATTTGCGGTCGCTATTGTTCAAACTGCAGGAAACAGGCGTGGGCATCCGCGAATCGCCTGCGGGCATCCGTTTGAACGGCTCGGCGGTCGCGCCGTTTGAACTGCGTACCTTAGCCTACCCGGGTTTTCCCACGGACATGCAGGCACCTATGACCGTGGTGGCGCTCAAATGCCGCGGCCGCAGCATGCTGAATGAGACGGTGTTTGAAAACCGCTTCATGCATGTGACGGAGCTTTGCAGGCTGGGTGCGCGCATCCGTGTGGAAAACAATGTGGCGCTGGTGGATGGCGGTGTGCCGCTGGAGGGCGGCATCGTCAAAAGCACCGACCTGCGCGCGGGCGCGGCAATGATGCTGGCAGGGCTTCTGGCGGAGGGCGAGACCATTTTGCAGGACCCTTCGGGCCATGTGGAAAGAGGCTATCAGGACCTGCCCGAAAAACTGCGCAGCCTTGGCGCCTGTGTGGAAAAAATCGAGGACGGAGCATAAAAGCGGCAGGGCGGACGCATAGTCCGCCCTTGCTGCCGTGTCGACAATGATGCGTTTGCCGTGGTATAATGGAAACACACTACCGAAAGGAATACCGCAATGGATAAGTTTGTGTTGAAAGCCCCCTATGCCCCCAGCGGCGACCAGCCCGCAGCCATCGAGTCGCTCTCCGCAGGCGTGAAAAACGGTCTGCGCGATCAGGTGCTTCTGGGCGTTACGGGCAGCGGCAAAACCTTCACCATGGCTTCCATCATTGAAAAGGTGCAGAAGCCCACGCTGGTTCTGGCGCATAACAAAACGCTGGCGGCACAGCTGTGCAGCGAACTTCGCGCCTTTTTCCCCGACAGCGCGGTGGAGTATTTTGTATCCTATTACGATTATTATCAGCCTGAAGCATACATCGCCGCCACCGATACTTACATCGAAAAGGACGCCTCCATCAACGAGGAGATCGACCGCCTGCGCCACTCCGCCACTGCCGCCCTGCGCGAGCGCAAGGACGTGATCATCGTGGCTTCGGTCAGCTGCATCTACTCCATGGGCGACCCCAGCGAGTACGAGGGCATGATGGTCTCCATGCGCCCGGGCATGACCATCAGCCGCAATCAGCTGGTGGAAAAACTGGTGGAGATCCAGTACACCCGCAACGATTTTGAGTTCACCCGCGGCTCCTTCCGCGTCAAGGGCGATGTTTTGGAGATCATCCCCGCCAACGAGCGCGAGCATGCGCTGCGCATCGAGTTTTTCGGCGATGAGATCGACCGCATCCGCGAGGTGGAAGTCGTCAGCGGAAACGTCATCGCCAACCTTGAGCATGCGGTGGTGTTCCCCGCCACGCACTATGCCATGGACCGCGACAAGATGAACGACAACATCGACGAGATCGAGCGCGACCTTGAGATCCGCGCCAAGGAGCTGGAGGATGAGGATCAGCCCCTATATGCCTTGAGACTTCGCCAGCGCACCCGTTACGATATCGAGATGATGCGCCAGATCGGCTTCTGCACGGGCATTGAAAACTACAGCCGCTACTTCGACGGGCGCAAACCGGGTGATGCGCCGTATTCGCTGCTGGATTACTTCCCCAAGGATTTTCTGATGTTTGTGGATGAAAGCCACGTCACCATCCCGCAGGTGCGCGGCATGTACAACGGCGACCGCGCGCGTAAGAAAAATCTGGTGGATTACGGTTTCCGCCTGCCCAGCGCCTTTGATAACCGCCCGCTGTTGTTTGATGAATTCCGCGAGCGTCAGCATCAGACCATCTATGTATCCGCCACGCCTGCGGCATACGAAATGGACATCGCCGAAAATGTGGTGGAGCAGATCATCCGCCCCACGGGCCTCATCGACCCCGAGATCATCCTGCGCCCCGCTACGGGACAGGTGGACGACCTCATCGGCCGCATCAACGAAACGGTGGACAAGGGCGGCAGAGTGCTGGTGACCACGCTCACCAAGCGCATGGCCGAAAACCTGACCGATTACCTCAAAAACCTGGGCATCCGCGTGCGCTATCTGCACTCCGATATCCAGACCATGGAACGCACGCAGATCATCCGCGATCTGCGTTTGGGCGAATATGACGTGCTGGTGGGCATCAACCTTTTGCGTGAAGGCCTTGATATGCCCGAAGTAAGCCTTGTAGCCATTCTGGATGCGGACAAGGAAGGCTTCCTGCGCTCGGAAACGTCGCTCATTCAGACCATCGGCCGCGCTGCCCGAAATGTGGACGGACGCGTTATCCTCTACGGCGACAGCATCACCGAGAGCATGGAGCGCGCCATCACCGAGACCAACCGCCGCCGTGCACTGCAGCAGGCATACAACGAGCTGCACGGCATTACGCCGCAGAGCGTACGCTCCACCGTGCAGGCGCTCATCCGCATCACCGACAGCATGAAGGAGAACAAGCCCGACTCCATGTCTCAGGAGGAGCTGGAAAGCCTGATGAAGCGCATCGAGGACCAGATGCTCTCCGCTGCCAAGGAGCTCAACTTCGAAAAGGCCGCCAAGCTGCGTGACGAGCTGTTCCGCTTAAAGGGCGAATCCACCGCCGATATCCAGAAGCCGCAGACCCAGCGCAGAAGACGCGAACGCACCAGAAAATAACATGTTCAAGCCGCTTTCTTTTGATGGGAAAGCGGCTCTTTTGTTGACAAAATACCCCCGCGACCTTACAATAATACCAACGAGAAAAAACTGCATATCCCCCTCTTTGGCACGTATGGAAAGGAGCAAAACGCTTATGAAAATTGCCGTCGCTTCCTATTCACTGCATCAAATGGTCTATAGCGGAAAACTGGATGTTTTCGGCTATCTGAACATGATCAAGCATGACTTCCGCGTGGATTATGCCGATATCTGGAGCGGCATGCTGCCCACGCTGGAAGAGGGCTTCATTCAAAAAATCCGCGAGGAGATGGACCGCCTTGGGCTGAAACTTGCCAACCTCTGCGTAGACGGCCCCTATGTGTGGCATGCCGACCCCGATACCCGAGCCAAACACAAGGCCGAAATGCTGGAATACATCCGCGCAGCCAAACAGCTGGGCGCGGAGAGCGTGCGCATCGACTTTGGCGGCAGGGATGAGGAAATGACCGACGAGGCCATGCAGTACCTGATCGATACCTACAAGGAGTACTGCGAACTTACCGGCGCGTTCGGCTGCAAGATCGGCCCCGAAACGCACTGGGGCTGGGACCGTGTGCCCGAATACATCCGCAAAGTGCGTGACGGCGTCAACAGCCCCTGGTACGGCATCCTCTACCACATCGACAACCTTGAGGATATCGAGGCGGGCGAGGACCTGTGCATCGAGCATGCCATGCATACGCACATCCACGCCAAGGCCATCACCACCAAGGCCAAGGACGTCATCTGCCGCCTGATGAAGGCAGGCTACACGGGCGCCTATTCCGTGGAGCATCACTCGGGCGAATTGGAAGTGCTGCGCACCCACTGGCAGCTGGCCAGCCTGCGTGAGATTTTGGCTGAGATCGAGCTGGAAGGCGTGGACACCAAGCAGAAGGCCTACATGAGTCAGCTGTATGCTGGGGAGAGAAGAAGTTGAAAAAAGTAAGGATCGGCATCATCGGCAACGGTATCATCGGTGAGCATCATCTGAATCTGTATTCCAAGATCCCCGAAGCCGAAATCGTTTGCCTGTGTGATATCAATGAAGCCCGCATGAATGAAATGGGCGACAAATTCGGCGTTGCGCGCCGCACCGCCAATATCGGCGAAATGCTGCGCATGGATGATATCGATGCGGTGGATGTGTGCCTGCACAACAACCTGCACGCGCCCGTATCCATCGAGGCCATGCGCATGGGCAAGCACGTCTACTGCGAAAAGCCCATGGCAGGTGCTTTTGCGGATGCGCAGGCCATGTATGACGTGATGAAGGAAACCGGCAGAAAGCTGCACATCCAGCTGGCGGGCCTGTACTACAAGGAGACCAAAGCCGCCAAGCGCTTTATCGACAACGGCGACCTGGGCCATATCTACCACATGCGCTCCACAGGCTTCCGCCGCCGCGGTCGTCCCTTCGTGGACGGATACGCCACCAAGGAATTTGTCAACACCACCACCTCGGGCGGCGGCGCGCTGTTTGATATGGGCGTGTACCATATTTCGCAGCTTTTGTACCTGACGGGCATTCCCAAGCTGGAGCGCGTGACGGGCCATACCTATGCGCATATCGCCATGGATGAAAAGCGCCGCGAAGAAAGCGGCTACGATGTAGAGGAATTGGGCGTGGGCTTTGCCACCTACGCAAACGGCCTGAGCATGGATTTTATCGAAAGCTGGGCCATCCACGGCGGACAGTTCCCTGCAAGCAGCATCCACGGCAGCGAGGGCGGACTGACGCTGCAGCCGCTCACCTTCCACAGCCGCAGGCACAATATGGAGATCGATACCACGGTGGACCTGAACCAGATGGATTATCTGGAGCACACCGTCTATGCTGACGGCGCACATTACGATAACTCCCAGCACCATTGGGTGCATGCGCTGCTTGGCCTGTGCGACCTTTTGCCCACCGCCGAGATCGCGCTGGAGACCTCCCGCGTGCAGGAGGGCATCAAGCTGAGCCAGCAGCTGGGACGCGAAATTCTGGCAGAGGAGATCCCCACGCTCAGCCAAAGCCGCGCGCTGGAGATTCCCAATCTGAAATAAAATCAAAAAAAGCCCCGCCAAACGGCGGGGCTTTTGAATACTTAGAAGAAAATGATGAACAGACCGACCAGGATGCCGAAGATGGCGGCAAAGGCGGGCAGCTTGCTGCGGTACATCAGGATGGCCTGAGGCAGGATCTCGCCGAATACCACATAGAGCATGGCGCCGCTGGCAAAGCCGAGGCTGAGGGCAAGGCCCAGCGCGCCGATATCGCCCAGCAGGTAGCCAAGCAGCGCGCCCACCATGGTGGGTACGCCCGAAAGCGCGGTGATCAAAACGGCCTTCACCTTGTTGGTGCCGCCGCCGATGAGGGGCACGGATACTGCCATGCCCTCGGGAATGTTGTGCAGACCGATAAGGATGGCAAGGATGAGCGCTGCGCTGCCCATTACGCCGTCGTTGCTGGCGTAGCTTGCGCCGATGGTCATGCCTTCGGGCACATTGTGCAGGGCGATGGCGCTGGCCATTACGATGCCTGCAACGAACAGGGCCAGCTTGTTGTCCTTGCTTGCGTGGTGCTGGTAGTGGTCGGAGTGGATGAGCTCGTCAAGGACATCCGCCGGTTTGGAGTGGTTTTCGTCAATGTGGGGCACCTCGGGGTTGGTGCGCATGTCAATGAGGTAGTTGAGGCCGAAGATGACCACCACGCCTGCGGCGATCGCGCCGATGACCGTGAGCACGCCAACGTTGGTTTCGATGGCTTCGGTCACAAGGTCAAAACAGACAACGCTGAGCATCACGCCGCCTGCAAAGCTCAAAAGCAGGCTGACGGTACGGTTGGATTCCTTCTGCAAAAGCGCGCCGATCAGGCCGCCAAGGCCCGTGCCGACAACGCCGGCGAGGAAAGTGGTCATCAACAAGGTTTCGATTACGCCCATAGTATCCTCCGCTTTGGTACGCAGTGATATTGCGTGGAAAAAACCGCCTGCTACCGAGGCAAATATAACATAACGAAGTCGAAAAAACAACCGAAAAGATCGAAAAATGACGCAAAATTGCACACGAAAGCATATGCCCCTTGGAGCGGACGCGGGAGTATGGTATAATTAAAAAGTTAGACTCGCATTTTTTCGGGAGGATGGATTATGAGAATGGCCAAACGCTTGGCGCTGGTTGCGGTTTTGGTGCTTTGTGGCCTTTTGGGCGCGGCATATGCGCAGGAAGATACGTATGTGAGCGATGTGCGTTATACGGTGGATTTTGATTTTGCTGCGCAGCTTTCGCAGGATTGTGCTGCATGGCTTTATCAGCCCGATTGCGGCCTCAACGCCCCTGTGATGCACAGCCCCACCAAGGATTGGTACTACGACCGCGGTTTTGACGGCTCCAAAATTTACCGCGTTGGCAGCCTTTTTACCCAGCCCGATGAAAGCATGCAGGATGATGTGCTCATCATTCGCGGTCAGGTGCGCTCGGAGGAAGGCTGCTTCAGAACACTCACCGAATGGCGCGATGCTGAAATGGCTGCTCAGCGAGAGCCGTTCGTTCTGCTTACGCCCGAAGGTGATTATGTCGCTGAGGCTTTTGCGTGTGTGGAGATGGAACAGCGTGACATGAACAAGTGGGATCCTTCCCAAACAGAGGAAGGCATAGATGCATGGCTCGACCGCGTGACGCAGGATGCCATGTGGTCTGTGGAGGCGTTTTATCCGCAGGAGGGCGACAGGCTGTTGCTGCTGGCGGGCCTTCACCTCAACGGCAAGTGCACTATGGTCATGACCGCGCTCAAGCCCGTTGCGTATGCGGGTGAGGAGGAGATCGACCTTTCCAAAATGCAGCTGGATACTGCCGAGACGGTCAGCGGCTATGTGGATGCAGGCCCTGCTGGCGAAATGATGTACTACGCACAGAACGGCCCACTCTTTGGCGAAATGCGCTATGAAAGCGCCATGCGCAGCGGCGATTACCGCGATTTTGGCGAAGGGGGCTGCGGTCCCACCGCCATGGCCATCATCGTTGCCAATCTGGTGGAAACGGAAGATCTGCCTCTTATTGGTCAGAACGCCAAAACGGAGCTTGGCAATGTGTTTTGCCCCTGCTCTGTCAATCGCCTCTATTGCGATCACACTCACATGCCCTATCGCATGGGGAGCCCTGAAGAGTATCTGCGCTATCTGCCTGCTGCCATGGGCGATTTTGCTGCGGGTAACAACAAGTGGGATATGGTCGCGCGACGTCCCAAATCGAATGGTACCAATATCGCCTTTGCGGATTATGCGGCGGAGGTGTACGGCCTTACCAAAACGCCCCTGAGCACGCTGGATGAGGCTTTTGCGCTTGTACGTGAAAATCCCGGCGAAGGCCTGGTGCTGATGAGCGCCCTTGCGGGCAGCCCCATGACCAACACCAGCCACTTCATTGTTTTGACGGGCGTAGATGACGAGTACTTCTACATGCTCGACCCCATGTACAGAACGCCCGAACGGTACAAGATCACCGATAAGCGCCGCTTGATCGAAGTGCTGCAGCCCGGTGTTGTGCGTATGGCGCTGAAGGATACCTATCGCTCAGATATTGTGCCTGTTGCGTATTTCACCAAGGGCGAATAAAACCAAAAGCAGCGTTCCCCAAAAGGAACGCTGCTTTTTTCAGCTTTTGCGCCATTCGCGGATGGCGTCAAGCAACTCTTTCACTTTGGCTTCGCGGCCCTGCGTGGTGGGGCAGTAGTACTCACGGTCGGCAAGGGAATCGGGCAGGCACGCCATTTTGGTGATTTTTTCTTCGGTGTCGTGCGCGTACTGATAGCCCTTGTTGTAACCGGCTTCCGCCATCAGCTTGGTGGGCGCGTTGCGTATCTGCAGCGGCACTGGCTCGGCGGGCAGCTCGCGGATATCCTTTTTCACCTGCTCGCAGGCCACATACAGCGCGTTGGATTTCGGGGCCATGCTCAGGTACGTAACAGCATGGGTGAGGTGTACGTCGCACTCGGGCATGCCCAGATAGTGACAGGCGTTGTATACGTTGATGGCAAGGTTGAGCGCGGCAGGGTCCGCCATGCCGATGTCCTCGCTGGCAAAGCGCACCAGACGGCGCGCGATGTAGAGGGGTTCCTCGCCGCCGTCCAGCATGCGCATCATCCAGTAGATGGCAGCATCGGGGTCGGAGTTGCGCATGGACTTGTGCAGGGCGGAGATCAGATTGTAATGCTCCTCACCCTGCTTGTCATACAGAAGCGAGCGGCGGTTCATGCATTCGCCAAGCACCTGCGCGGTCACATGCACCACGGCGTTTTCGTCCATATCGGCGTTGGATACTGCCATCTCCAGCGTGTTGAGCGCGGTGCGCGCGTCGCCGTTAGCAAAGCGGGCGATGGCGCGCAGATGGTCATCCGTCACGTCGATGTGCATATCGCCAAGCCCTTTGGGGCTTTCCACGGCATGGCGCAGCAGCTTTGTCAGGTCGTTTTCATCCAGCGCTTTTAAGATGAACACCTTGCAGCGCGACAAAAGCGCGGAGTTGATCTCAAAAGAAGGGTTTTCGGTGGTGGCGCCCACAAGGATGATGCTGCCTTTTTCCACATAGGGCAGAAAGGCGTCCTGCTGCGCCTTGTTGAAACGGTGGATCTCATCCGTAAACAGAAGCGTGCGCATGCCCAGACGGCGGTTTTCCTCGGCGTGGTTCATCACCTCGCGCACTTCCTTGATGCCGCTGGTTACTGCGCTGAACTCCACAAACTGCGCCTGCGTTCTGCGGGCGATGATGCGCGCAAGGGTGGTCTTTCCAACGCCGGGAGGCCCCCAGAAGATCATGGAGGATACCTGGTCTTTTTCGATGAGCTGCCTGAGCAGCTTGCCCTTGCCCACCAGATGCTGCTGGCCCACATATTCATCCAGCGTTTCGGGGCGCAGACGGCTGGCAAGCGGTGCGGCCTGCGGGCGCTCGTCAAACAAATTCATCTGCATAGGGGCACACATCCTTTCCTGTTGGCACAATTATAGCGCAAATCAGTTTCGCTGACAACGCGTTTGTGGTATACTTTGTCTACCTTTAACCCAAGGAGGAACGGACTTTTGACCGGACTTGTACTGGAAGGCGGCGCCATGCGCGGACTTTTTACCGCGGGCGTTTTGGATGTGATGATGGAAAACGGCCTTGTGGCAGACGGCGCCATCGGTGTATCGGCGGGCGCGGTGTTCGGCTGCAATTATCAGAGCGGGCAAATCGGACGCACGCTGCGCTATAACCTGCGTTTCTGCCGCGAGTGGCGTTACTGCAGCCTGCGCTCCCTGCTGTTGACGGGCGATTTGTACGGCGCAAAGTTCTGCTATTACAAGCTGCCGCTGGAACTGGACTTGTTTGATTACGAAGCCTATGCAGCCAATCCGCATCCGTTTTATGTGGTTTGCACCGATGTGGAAACGGGCGAGGCGGTCTACCGCAAGTGCGAACGTGCTGATGGGGAAGACCGCGAATGGTTCCGCGCTTCCGCGTCCATGCCGCTGGCTTCGCGCGTGGTGGAGGTAAGCGGCAGAAAGCTGCTTGACGGCGGCATTGCCGATTCTATCCCGCTCAAGTATTTTGAATCCATCGGCTATGACCGCAATGTGGTGGTGCTCACCCAGCCCGAGGGGTTTGTCAAAAAACCCTCCCGCGGCAATGCACTGGTGGGGATGCTGCTTGGCAAGTATCCCAACATGGTCAAAACGCTCAAGCGCCGCCATGAGATGTACAACGAGGCGAGCGCCTACATCACCGAGCGTGAAAAGGTGGGCGCGGCATTCGTCATCCGTCCGCCCAAGGCGCTGGAGATGAGCCGCACCGAGCACGACCCCGTGCGCCTGTGCGCCGCCTACAACATGGGCCGCGAGGAGGCCCTGCGCAGGCTGGATGAGCTGAAGGCATTCATGCAGAACGAATAAACAAAAAAGGCAGGATATCCTGCCTTTTTGTTTGTTATTCCACCAGCGAACGCTTCTGCTCCAATGCTTCCTGCTTGCCGTGTACGCGGCCCGCGCCGTACATCAGTACCGTGGCGCACAGCAGATTGATCCAGCCCATGGGGTTGAACAGACCGATGAGCAGATTGGCAAAGCCAACGCCTGTGAGCATTTTGCCGATCTTTTTGATATGGGCGATGCGGGAGTCGATATCGGAGAAGATATCGAACGTGCCGTCTGCCGTCTTTTTGCGGAAGAACATCCACCTGACTATGCGGCCCACATATTCCGCGCCGCATTCTTCCATGAAGCTTACATAGTTGTCATCGCGGTCGTGCATTTCCAGACGGACGGTGTATTCGCCGGGCTCGCAGGCAATGAAGTGATATGTGCAGAAACCTACGCCGTCCAGCACCCAGCCGCTCTGCGCCATGGTGTTCAGCCACTGCTCTTCTTTTTCAAATTCCCAAACCCAAAACCATTTGCGTACCGTTTTGCGCGTGTTCATTGTGCATCCTCCCCGAGAAGTTCTTCGCCGTTGTGCACCAGCTGCCGCAGGCGGCAAAGCTCGTTTTTCAAAATCTTTCGTCCAAGCTCGGTCAGTTCATATTGCTTTTTGCGGCTCTCCTCTGCGGTGGGCAGGGGAATGATCCACCCTTTATCGCAAAGGGAGCTGAGCGCGCCGTACAGCGTGCCTGCGCCAAGCTTGACGCGCCCTTCTGACAGCTTTTCCGTCATCTGCATAATGCCGTAGCCATGCTGTGGGGCCGTCAGCGACAGCAGGATATAATAGGTGGATTCGGTCAGGGCGATTTGCTCGTTCATGGTTATACCTCCGGCCGATATATCGTCAATCGATATATCGTGATTTGATTATATCGGCATTCGATATAAATGTCAACCCCTTTTTCGCCCGAATGGCGAAAATTGCCGAAAAAAAGAGCCTCTGCGTTGACGGGGCTTTGCGGCGGGTGCTATGATGGGTTCATACTTGTAACAACAGGGGGTAGGACGCAGATGATGACCATCACCCGTGAGCAGGCGTGCCGCTTTATGCTCGTGAAGAACGGTCTGCTCGGAGAGCGCATCTTCAGCGGCAGCGAAGGCGTTGTGGATTACGTTGCGCAGGCGGGCTGCGTACAGTTTGACCCGGTGGATGTGTGCGGCAAAAGCCATGAGCTGGCATTGCTTGCGCGTGTGAAGGGCTTTACCCGCGATATGCTGTGGGACCTTTTGTACAAGGACCGCACGCTGATGGATTACTTTGACAAAAACATGTGCATCATGCTCACCGATGACTGGCCGTTTCTTGGCTACATGCGCAGGTATTTTGCCCAAAACACCCGCTCACGTGAGGCGGTGGACGCCATCGCCCCCGAGCTTTTGCGTATGGTGCACGAGCGGGGCAGTGTATCCTCGCAGGAATTGGACATGAAAGAAAAGGTGGCCTGGCCCTGGGGCGAAACGTCGCTCGGGCGCGCTGCGCTGGAAACGCTGTACTTCCGCGGCGATTTGGTGGTGCACCACAAAACGGGCACCGTCAAGAGCTATGCCCTGGCGCAGGACTGTCTGCCCCGCGAGCTTTTGGAAGAGCCCGACCCCTTTGAGGGCGAGCAGGAGCGGCAGATGTGGCAGGTGCTCAGGCGCATCGGCGCCATCGGCCTTTTGTGGAATGCCGCCAGCGATGCGTGGCTGGGCGTGGACGGATTGAATGCACAGGCCCGCAAAGAGGTGTTCAACAGGCTGTGGGCGCTGGGCGTCATCACGCCTGTACAGGTGCAGGATGTGCCCGGCCCGCTGTTTCTGCTCACGCAGGATATGCCCATGCTGATGAAATGCGCCGAGCCGGTCAAAAACGACCGCACCGTGCGCCTGCCGCCGCCGCTGGATTGCATGCTCTGGGACAGAAAGCTCATCTCTGCACTCTTTGGCTTCAGCTACAAGTGGGAGATCTACACCCCCGAGGAGCAGCGCCGCTACGGCTATTATGTGCTGCCCGTTTTGTGCGGCGAACGCTTTGTGGGCCGCGTGGAGCCTGTGTGCGACCGCAAAAACAACGTGCTCATCGTCAGAAAATTCTGGCCTGAGCAGGGCGTGCGCATCAACGACCGCTTCCTTTGGGCGCTGGAGGATGCGCTTATGCTGCTTTGCTGCTTCAACGGCCTTGAGCGCGTGGTCTGGCAGGATGACTGGTTTGTGGAATAAGGGTAACAAAACGCCAGAAACGTTGAAATTTGCCCGGCGATATTGTATAATGAATGTATACCCGTATGGAATCATGGAGGTATTTGAGTGTACAGACTGTTGATCGTCACTGAGAACCAGGAAGTGAACAGCAGGATCTCCGAAATGCAAGGCTGGGAGAAACTGGGGTTCAAACCTCCGCGACTGCGCGCCACCGCTGCCGAGGCACGCGAATGCATGCAGAAGCACCATATCGACGCGATCGCCGTGGAGCATACGCCCGCGCTGGAAGAGCTGTTCGTGTTTTTGGACGAAGAGCATCCCGACCTGCCCATGTTCAGGATCGACACCGATGAGCAGAAGCTGTTTCAGAACATGAACGAAGTATACCGCCTGCTCAACCGCCTGAAGGCAGATAACTCCAACGACCGTTACGATCCTGTTTTGAACATGCAGCTTCAGCGTGAGCGCTGGATGAAAAAGCTCATCGGCGGCATGGTGGCAAGCGAGGAAGAGCTGGAGAGGCAGATGCTCCTCTATCGCTTCAATGCCCGCACCGACCTGCCCTGCGTGCTGGCAAGGATCGAAATGAGCGATGAAGACGGCTTCATGTCCGTGCGCTGGCATTACGGCAGCGACCGTCTGGAGACCGCCCTTCGCAACTTCTTCGGTCAGGAGTACAGCCACATGCGCATCCATCTGGCGGTCACCTCGCCCGAGGAAGTCCGCGTGCTGTGCTATCCCGCCGAGGAAGCCATCACCGTGAGCGAAAATCTGGCATACGATTACATGAAGGAGACCACCGAGCAGATCGGGCATTATCTGGGTCTGCATATGAACATCCTTGATGTGGTACGTCTGTCCGGCCTGCGCGAACTGTGCGGCTGCAACTGAGAAATATAATGCATAAGGAGATAAAATCAAATGATGGATTTTCTGAAAAATATCATCAGCGGTCAGCTCATCGACGTGATCGAATGGACCGATGACAGCCGCGATACCATGGTATCCAAGTACGACATGAACGGCAAAGAGATCATGATGGGCGCCCAGCTCACCGTGGGCGAGAGCCAGGCTGTCGTATTCGCCAACGAGGGTCAGCTGGCGGACGTCTTTACCCCCGGCCGCTATGAGCTGTCCACCCAGAACATGCCCGTGATGACCATGCTCAAGAGCTGGAAGTACGGCTTCAACTCTCCCTTCAAGAGCGACGTATACTTCGTCAACACCCGCCAGTTCATGGATTGCAAGTGGGGCACCGCCAACCCCGTCATGATGCGTGACGCCGAGTTCGGCATGATCCGCATCCGCGCGTTCGGCTCCTACTCCTTCCGCGTGGTCGATCCCGCGCTGTTCATGAAGGAAGTGTTCGGCACCAGCTCCCTCTTCACCGTCAGCGGTGTGGAAGGCCAGATCAAGTCCATCGTCGTCAGCGGCCTGAGCGACGCCATCGCCCAGAGCAAGATCCCCGCGCTGGATCTGGCTGCCAACTATACCGAGCTTGGCCAGTATGTGCTGCAGGCCATCAATCCCAAGCTGACTCCCATGGGCCTTAGCCTGAGCGAGTTCGTGGTGGAAAACATCAGCCTGCCCGAAGAAGTCGAAAAGGCCATGGACAAGCGTACCTCCATGGGCGTTCTGGGCGATCTGAACCGCTACACCCAGTTCCAGGCTGCCGAAGCCATGCGTGAGGCCGCCAACAATCCCTCCGGCAACAACATGGCCGGTATGGGCGTGGGCATGGGCGCTGCGGCCATGATGGGCCAGATGTTCACCCAGAGCATGGGCCAGATCAACCAGCCCGCTCAGCCCGTGCAGCAGGCTCAGCCTGTGGGCGCAGCCTGTGCCAACTGCGGTCAGGCCGTTCCTGCCGGCAGCAAGTTCTGCCCCAACTGCGGCCAGCCCCAGACCGCGCCTCAGGCCCGTTTCTGCGGCGAGTGCGGCACCAAGCTGGAAGGCGGCGCCAAGTTCTGCCCCAACTGCGGCACCAAGCAGAACTGAAAATAACATACACATTCAACCTGCGTTCGATTTTTAAAGAACGCAGGTTTTCTTTTTGACTTGCTTACAAAGTGTGAAACGAATATAATGAATAGGTACCCTTCCATTGATAATCACCTGAGGAGGAAGAAACATGATCGTACCCAAGAAATGGGGGCAGGGCGCTCTGTTTGCGTTTTCTGCTCTGGACGGCGCTTCCTATGCTACTGATGACCTGACCGGCATGCTCTGCGGCGACCGCATCGGCATCCGTTTCTTTACCAATGTCAAGCGTGAACTGGCCATCGTCAACGTGCGCGGCAAGTATCTGGAATATGATGCCGTCACCAGCGATTACATCCGTTTCGCCTTCCCCGAGCAGCCTGCTGCCCGCATCATTTATGCCAAGGCCCATCTGGTCATCGGCAATGTGAGCGGCGTCATGGAGCCTGCCATGTTCACCGAAGGCCGCCATGCCACCGAGCAGGTGGGTGATGTGGAAATCCATGACACCAAGGACGGCGATTTTACCGCCCTGGCCTGGAGCGGCGACCGCTTTGCCTTTGCCTATGCGCATACCCGCGAGGAAGTGCTCAAGCTGGCTGAAGAAGGCATGCAGATGGATATCGACGCCGAGGAAGCCAGGAAGCTGGCCTTCTATGAGACCTACGGCCTGACCGAGGAAAACCCCAACGCGCTTTTGTATGCCAAGTGCCTCTCCGTCATGAAGACCCAGCTGTACAGCCCCGAGGCTCAGTTCAGCGCCATCTGGTCCACGCCCGACCGTCTGCCCCATAAGCGTATGTGGCTGTGGGACTCCGTGTATCATGCGCTGGGTCACCGCAATATCAACGGCAAGCTGGCTCAGGACCTCATCTGCGCCATCTGGGCCAATCAGCGTGAGGACGGCTTTGTGCCTCACATGGCTGCTGTCGGCGAAGCTTCCTCCATCACCCAGCCCACCATCATCGGCTGGGGCGTGTGGCACGTTTATCAGACCACCCGCGACCGCGAGTTCCTCAAGCTGTGCTTTGAGAACAACGCCCGCTTCCTCAAGTGGTGCCGCGAAAACCGCCGCGAGAGCGAAAAGGAAGTCTACACCTGGGAGACCACCGATGATATCAACTGCCGCTGCGATGAGTGCGGCATGGATAACTCTCCCCGCTTCGATACCCGCGACCCGCTGGTCGCCATCGACTTCTGCTGCTTCATGGCCAACGACGTGCGCGCGATGAAGCTGATGGCGGAAGAACTGGGCCTGAAGGATGAGGCCGAGTACTATCAGAAGTGGTACGAGCAGATCGCCAGGGATACCAACGAGCTGCTCTGGTGCGAGGAGGATGGCTTCTACTTTGACTGGAACATCCCCAAGGACTGCATGCACAAGGTGTGGAGCGTAGCTTCTTTCCTGCCCCTGTGGGCCGGCATCGCCAATGAGGAGCAGGCTGCCAAGCTGGTCGCCCAGCTCAAGAATCCCGAGACCTTCTGCACCGAGTTCCCCATCCCCACGGTTGCCTGCAATGACGTTACCTTCGGCTCCGACATGTGGCGCGGTCCTGTGTGGATCAACTACAACTACATG